>JAPYSD010000688.1 GCA_029936705.1 Croceicoccus sp.
TTGGCGACCGCGAATCCGCCATCGCCGCGCTGCGCCAGTACGAGCCGGAGGTCGTCACGCTTGACCTCGGCCTGCCGCCCGACCCCGACGGCACCAGCGAGGGGTTCGCCGTGCTGGACGCGATCATGGAGCTGAAGCCCGACACCAAGGTGATCGTCGCCAGCGGCCACGGCGCAGCCGAAAGCGCGCTCGGCGCCATCGAGCGCGGCGCCTACGACTTCTACCGCAAGCCCGTGCGGATCGAAGAGCTGGCGCTGATCGTGCGCCGCGCGCTGCATCTCTCCGCGATCGAGACGGAGAACCGCCGCCTTGCCGCGCGAGTGGGCGAGGATGCGACCCTGCTGGGCCATGTCGTCACCGCCGCGCCCGAAATGATCCGCACCGCCCGCACGGTGGAGCGGATCGCGTCGGCCGATGTCTCGGTCCTGCTGATGGGCGCCAGCGGTACCGGCAAGGATCTGCTGGCACGCGGCCTGCACGCCGCCAGCGCCCGCGCAAAGGCCGGCTTCGTCGCGATCAATTGCGCCGCCATCCCCGATCACCTGCTGGAACAGGAGCTGTTCGGTTACGAGGCAGGCGCGTTCGAAGGTGCACGCACGGCCCGCGAAGGGCGGATCGAGATGGCCGACGGCGGTACGCTGTTCCTGGACGAGATGGGCGATCTGCCTGCCGCGCTTCAGGCCCGGTTGCTGCGCTTCGTCGAAACCCGCGCGGTGGAACGCATGGGCAGCGACCGCGCGATCCCGGTCGATGCGCGCCTCGTCTGCGCGACGCACCGCGACCTTCCCGCCGCGGTGGCCGAGGGTGCCTTTCGCGAGGATCTCTACTTCCGGTTGGCCGAGGTGGTCGTCGCGATACCGACCTTGTCCGAACGCGCGGGCGATGCGCCGCTGCTGGCCCGCCATTTCCTCGGGCGCTTCGCGGCCGAGATGAACCCGCAGATCAAAGGCTTCGCCCCGGACGCGCTGGCCGCGATCGATGCATGGCACTGGCCCGGCAACGTGCGCGAACTGGAAAACCGGGTGAAGCGCGCCGTCATCATGGCGGACGGCAGGATGATCGGCGCGGAAGACCTGGACCTTGCCGAACCGGGCGACGAACTGGCACAGGCGCTCAACCTCAAGGCCGGGCGCGAACAGGCGGATCGCAAGTTGATCCGGCATGCATTGGCGCGAACCGACGGCAATATTTCGTCTACCGCACGCATGCTTGGTATCAGCAGGCCGACGCTTTATGACCTGATGAAGCAATACGACCTTTCGACTTGACGTTCGTCCGTCCAATTCTTCGGACCATCGAAGCAGTTATTGAGATATTGTGGATAAGTATGGTACTACTCCCGCATAAGGGAGAGCGAGCGTGGACGACATTCTGAAAAACTGCATGCTGAAAGGGCTGCGGTATTACTGCGATGAGACCAGGCAAATGCTGGCGATGGCCAATCATTCGGGTGACCCGGATAACGCCGAACGCCTGCAGCGCCGGATGCATCGACTGGAAGATCGCATCCGCCACTGGGATCTCGAAAGCCGCCAGATGCACTGATCGCATCGGCGACGTACGACATTCAACACGACAGATGTGAAA
>JAPYSD010000132.1 GCA_029936705.1 Croceicoccus sp.
AGGTCAGGCCGAAGAAGATCAGCAACCAGAAGACCTGGCTCGCATAGGTTGCGGCTAGCTGGGATATCTGTGGCATGGCTGGGCCCTAAAGACGGATCAAATTCTGTTCGCCCGGCCGCGTCATGCAGCCGGGCGACATTCCAGTTCGTTCGATCAGGCGACGAAGATCAGGATCATCGCGACGACGAACGACAGCAGGCCCAGAAGCTCGGCACCGGCGAAGCCGATGAAGAGGCGGCCCTGCTGGCCGTCGGCAGCACCCGGATTGCGCAGCGCGCCTTCGAGGAACTTGGCGAAAACGTTACCCACGCCGATCGAGGCAAGGCCCGCGCCCAGAGCGGCGAGACCGGCACCGAGCAGCTTTGCGGCTTCTGCGTCCATTTCAAAAACTCCTTTGGAAAACTTGATTAGATGATGGAAGGATCAGTGAAGATTTTCGGCGTCGTTGAGATAGACGCTGGTCAGCAGGGCGAACACATAGGCCTGGATCCCGGCAACCAGGATTTCCAGCGCGCAGATGCCCACCATGAGGATGAAGCTCGGGATACCGGCCAGCGCGAAGATGCCCGCGCTGTAGTTGCCCGAACCAATCACGAAGCTGGAAAGCACTTCCAGCAGGACGTGCCCGGCCATCATGGCCACGAACAGTCGCAGGCCAAGGCTGAATGGACGCACCATGAAGCTGATCAGTTCGACCACGAAGATCACGGGGATCATGGGAACCGGCGTGCCATGCGGCACGAACAACGAGAAGAAGTGCAGGCCGTGCTTGGCGAAACCGACAATCAGCACGATCGCAAAGGAAATGATCGCCAGCACGCCCGTTACGGTGAAATGGCTGGTGAATGTAAAGGGATGCAGCCCGATAACGCCAAGCGGCAGCAGGCCGAGGATGTTGGCGAACAGGATGAACATGAACAGCGAGAAGATGTAGGGCACGTACTTGCGCCCCGCAGTGCCGATGTTCGCTTCCAGCATGTCGTCGATAAAGCCGGTGAAGCTCTCGACCATCATCTGCCAACGGCCCGGCACCAGCTCGCGCTTCATGCCGCCGGCGACGAACGCCCACAGCACGATGACCGAGATCGCCATCCACAGCGCGCTGTTCGTGAAAGCAATGTTGTAGCCGCCGATCGCCCACGCATCCGAGCCGAACATCGGCTCGATCGTGAACTGGTGCATCGGATCGACCTTGGCTTCGCTTGCCACTTGCTGATAATCCCTATTGCCCCAAGGAAACGACATCGCTTCCCGGCCTCGAAGACCCATGGCCCTTTTGCAGAAAGACGCCCGTTCGTGAACCCCCCGATGGAGGTTAGCCCCCCAATTGGAAAGTTCAGTCTGGGCGCCGGTTTGCGAGCCGGATAATGTTCCTGAAGGCGACGACAATCCCGAGTGC
Organism: Croceicoccus sp.; assembly: GCA_029936705.1. Classification (GTDB taxonomy): domain Bacteria; phylum Pseudomonadota; class Alphaproteobacteria; order Sphingomonadales; family Sphingomonadaceae; genus Croceicoccus. The sequence continues at coordinate 1,400 of JAPYSD010000132.1, forward strand.
GAGCATCACCAACAGACCCCAGGGCGACGTATCCGCGAATCGGTCGATAACCAGACCGATCAGCGCACCGCCGACAAGGCCGCCCAGCAGATCCGCAAGCACGCGGGAGCCCATACGATAATTCTCGTCGGTTCCCTGCACCTGCGGCTTGTTTCGCGCCGTTTCCCGCTCACGCGCGGCTTTCAGCCGTTCGTCGAGCGTTTCGATACGCTTGTCTTCGCCAAGTGGCTCTCGTCCGGACGGCTCGTCACTCATGTCAGGCTCCCTTACAGACCCCGTCACGCGCGCCAAAACTGCCCGTCTAAGGCGCGGCCCCTTTAGGAAAGGGGTATGACCAAGTCAACACGGGCCGACGCGGCTTTCGTCTTATAGTTGTCGCGAACGGATTTCCTAGGCGAACGCGTCACCGGACCGAGGGACAGCGCGGATCGAGCCGTGCCGCTCCCGACCCGCGGGTCTGCCAGCTGCCGTCGGGCGCCTGGTACTTCTCTCCCGCAGAGGTGCGGGCGATCAGGATGCAGCCCTGCGCAAAGGCGAATTCCTCGATCGTCACGCCCTCGGCCCGCGCCTTGTCCGCATAGCTCGCCTTGCGGCGGATGTTGAGGTCATCGACCAGCTTACGCAGCGACGCGTCGGGGGAACCGACGATTCCCAGATAGCCGTCGATCTTCTCGCCGATCGCGCCATTGGCGCGGGCCGCGGCATAGGCGGGATCGCGCTGGACCGCTTGGGCCGGTGCGGCGGCCAGCAGCGGCGCCATCAGCGCGGCGGCGGCAAGCGCCGTTCCGGCCGTCGATGAAATCTTGAATAGGGGCATCAGAAAATCTCCGGATTATCCTCTATGTTCTGTTCGGCGGAATCGACCAGCCGATAGAGCACTTCCTGCTTGATATTGATATTTAGCTCGATGACGATCGCATCGTTGGGTGCATTCACGTTCACGCAGGCCATCAGCGGCGCCGCGCCGAACAACGCCAGGGCGATATTGCCGAACACCCTCGATACGCTTCCATGCTCCTTCATGGCGAGACCAGTCGCAGCGCGGTCTGCGTGCGTCAATCCGGTCAACGCTTGTACGGCACGGTTCATGGCATGGTCTCGCTTTCGGCATGGTGAATGGACGTTTCCGCTTCCGGCTCGCGATTGCGGGTGGCGGGTTCCTGCGCGGACGGATTCTCGGGCGCATCGGGATCGGGGACAAGCTCGCCGTCCTCTTGCATCAGCAGGCCCAGTTCGCGCGGATCGCGCACCGCGGCAGGGTCGTAGAGCGACTCGAGGCTGGAAAACAGCTGGTAGAACGGGGCGCGGATATTGACGTTGAAGCGGATCGGCAGGCTGGCAAGCTTGCGCGTGATGATGTTCTTCGACGCCCCCTCGCTCTGGCTGACACCGTCGATGCGTACGCGGGTGACGATCTCGCCTTCCAGCGCGCCGTCCATGCCGATCGTCATTTCGCGGTAGTCCAGCGATTTCAGCGCATCGAACGCAAAGCTGGCGATCGCGGGCATCTCCTCATAGCTGAGCGCGCCGACATAGGAGAGATTACCGCCCGGCGGCCGGGACTGCAGGAAGCCGCCTTCGATCCTGCCGCCGCCCTTGTCGAAGATCACGGGAAGTGTGCCGTCGAACGTACCCTTGGCCGACAGGTTCGCCGTGTCCAGCCGTTCCAGAAAACGGGCCGCGTCGAGACCGCTTATCATGAAGACATAGCTGCGGGTCTCCTCCACCCCCAGCGTCATGCGGACGGGGCGCAGCTCCAGCGTTCCGCCCAGGAACGGCCATTGCCCCGATTGTACCGCCAGCACCAACCCAGGCTGAAGCGCATAGCGGATGACGCCGTTCTCGACCGCGATGCCCGGATTGACCTCGGCCACGGTGATCTCCTGATCGGGCGCCGTGACCAGGCCCAGCAGATCGGTAAAGCGAACCGTGCCCTTCAGCCCCTTCACCGGACCGAATGCCGCCGCGAAATCCAGTGAGTCGGTCGAAAAGCTGCCGGTGGAGGTCAGCGCCTGCGGGCTCCAGTCGATCCGCCCCTGCCCCGTGATCACCCCCTTGGCATTGGCGACCACACCCAGCGCGAGCGGGGTGATGTCGGTCGCCTCCAGCCCCTTACCCAGCCGGAGAGCCGGGATATCGAGGTCGGCATGCCCGGTCCCCTGTCCGAGATCGTGCACGATATCGACGTCGACAACCTGCCGCCCGCTGGTCTCCTCATGCAGGAAAGCATCCGCGGTGATGCGGTTGTCGGCCAGCGTCAGCGAGGCACCGTTGGCGACCATCGGATTGAAACGCGGCTGTTCCGCGCGATCGGTAACGCGGATCGCCGCGTCGGACAGCGCCAGCACGCCATCGACATAGGACCATTTCCCCGACGCCCGCGTGATGTCGAGCGGCACCGATGCCAACCGCACCTCGAGGTCGCCGAAATTGCCGCGGATCTCGTCAGCCAGTTCGGCGGTCAGTTCGGACAGGACGAAGTCGGTCGCCGAGCTGCCCTCACCCAGCCGGACGTTCAGGTTCCGCGCCGCCAACGCGCCGGGAACTGCGAAGCCGACCGGTCCCCCGCTGACCTGGACGGGCGTGCCGCCAAGCTTGCCGGAAAGGGACAGGTCCGGGACGCCTGCAGCAAAACGAGTGCCCCGTGCGCTGCTGCGGAAGATCGCGCCGTCGCTGGGCGGACACAGCGTGAGCGACTGCTGCTGCATCGTCAGGCTGGCAAAGCGCATGCTGCGGAAGCTGGGCGCGATGCAGCGGGTGCCAAGCGCCAGCCCGCCCCGGTCGCTCCATCCGCCCGAGAGCGGCAGGTCCAGCCCATCGACTTGCCCCCCGGGAATGGCCCCGCTCGCCAGCAAACGGCCCGATAAGGATATCGACCCGGCCGAGTTCTCCACGACCCGCAGTTCCGGTACGGACAGCTGCGCGTCATCCGCCTGGTATTCGGCCATGGTAAGAACCATTGCGCGCATCCCGTCATCGCGATCCTCCATCCGGCCCGTGATCCGCGGCAGGCCGACTCCTCCGGTCGAGAAATTGCCTGCGAGGTCGATGCGGCGACCTGCCCCGGCGACATATTGCCCGCGCGAAACCGACAGGATCGCCTGCCCGCTGTTTCCGCGCCAGCGCGCCTGCGGCACGATGATCGTGGTCTGCCCGTCCGCATGACGCGCCTGCAAATCGGCGGAGACGCTGCTGCCCCGCGCCTCTGCCGCAAGACCGCGGCGCAGCTTGCCCAGCAGCGGCCCGACGAGCGTGCTACCCGTGGCGGTCTGCCAGTCCGCCAGCTGGGCATTCAGTTGCAGGCCCGGCGTCACCCCTTCGCCACCAACCGCGCCGTTGAACGCGACATGGCTCAGGTCCCCGCGCGCCCTGACCCTGCCGTTAAGCGCCAGTTCGTCAGCCTCCACACTGCCGATCGACGCGCCCCTCGCAGCCAAGTCGAAGTTCGACACCAGCGCACCGTCATCGGCATGACGCGTCAGGGCGAGATCGCCTGTGAGAGCCTTAGCCGTGAAGGAAGAACTGGCAGGGCTGGCCGCATCGAGCCGCCCGCGCAATTCGAAACCGGCAAAATCCGAAGTCCGTGCGCGAAGTTGCAAGGCAGTGGCAGCGAGCGAACCCGCCGCCCCGCAATCGAGGGCACCCAGGCGCAGCGGTCCTTCGAAGGTCAGTCGCTCGCTGCGTGTGTTTACCTTGCCGTAGAGACTGCCCCCCTCACCCCTGCACTGGCCGACGGCAAGATCGGGCACGACGCCACCGATAATTCCTTCGAAGCCATCCGCCAGATTGCCGCTTCCCTGCAGCTTCAGTCCCGCATCGCCCCAAGCGCTGATGATCCGCGCGCGGCCATCCGTCACCACCAGGTCGAGATCGGGCAGCGCAAAGGGCTCGCCGCTGCCGCCATCGTAAAGCAGCGAATCCAGCGAACCGAAGCTGACCTTCGCGCCATCCCAGCGTCCATACAGCCTCGGCTTTTCCAGCCGGACGGCACCGATCGTCGGGGTGCCCAGCCGATATTCGACCGACAGGATCGCGCGGGCGACCGTCATATCGGGCGCGGCGGGATCGCCGATCACGATATTCTCGACCACCTGCCTCTGCGGGCCGATCGACACCACGTCATAGCTGGCAGGAATGTCGTTTTCGCGCAGCGTCGAATCGATCAGGTCCTTGGCGAGTCTCTCCCGGGTCAGGTAAAGCCCGGCGAAGATTCCCAGCGAGACGGCGAAGAATACCAGCGCCACGTCGGCGGCAACCCGCCGCTTGCGCCAGCCGGAGCGCGTCGCGGTTTCGGACGCCGGGACCGGATCATCGGCGGGCACCTCGTCCGGCTGTTCGTTATTGTCGCTCTCGCTCATGCCGCCTGCGCAAACCGGTGTCGGCGCTGTTGCCGCTGGCCGAAATCCTGCCCGAACTTGCGCATTCGTTCGACAAAAGGCAATGACCGCACGGTCATGCGCACGATTTCCGTGCCGCAGCAAGGGACGCGGACTTCATGGCGGACGGGCAGGATTCGCTGCCGATCGATGCACCTGCGATGCAGCCGCAGGGAAAGCCCGGCGACGGCAACGACCCGCGCGGACATCGCGCGCGGCTGCGCGAACGGCTGCTTTGCGGCGGTGTGGACGCATTGGGCGATCATGAAATCGTCGAATATCTTCTGATGACGGCCATACCGCGCAAGGACGTAAAGCCCATCGCGCGCAGCCTGTTGCAGCGGTTCGGAAGCCTTGCGGGCGTCTTCAATGCCGATCGCAAGGCCCTGGCCGATCACCCGGGTATGGGAGAGACCAGTGCGGCAGCGCTCAAGATCGTGGGCATTGCCGCGCGCCGTCTTGCCCGGAGCCAGGTGCAGGAGCAACCGATTCTGGGCAGCTGGCAGGCGCTGATCGACTATCTGCATATCGACATGGCGCATCTGACGGTGGAACGCGTGCGCGTGCTGTACCTCAATGCGCAGAACCGCCTGATCCGCGACGATCACGTCGGCGACGGTTCACTGGACGAGGCGGCGATCCACCCGCGCGAGGTGATCAAGCGGGCGATGGACCTAGGCGCCGCCGCGCTGATCCTCGTGCACAACCATCCCAGCGGCAATCCCGAACCGAGCCGCGCCGATATCCAGATTACCAACCGCATCGCCGAAGCCGGACGCCTGCTGGGCGTAACGGTGCACGATCACATCATCGTCGGACGCAGCGGTCACGTGTCGCTGCGCACTAAGGGCCTGATCTGAAGAAGGGACGGTTCGGGGGCGGACATCGGAAACTGCCCGCCCCCACGGCGTTGCCGCCGCCTTGTGCCTGAAGATGACCATCCGGGTCGCAGAAAGACAGTCATTCCAGACAGCAAGCTCTTGCAATCGCGGTGCAGACGAATGTCATAGCGCGATCCGGGTCGGGAATACCGATTTCAAGCCGACGAAATGCAGAGGCGAGAAATCCCAAGCACGCCACATGCCTTCATCGACGACGAGGCACAATGCCACAATGAAACCGGAACCTTCCCCAACCCTGATGGCCCGACACCGCCGCCAGGCGCACGCGCCGGGCGGTGTGTAACATTCCTTGCACCGTCGCCGCAGTGCTAGCCATTCACCGCAGGCGAAGGCAAGGATTTTCTTAAAATCCTAACCTTAATCGCAAGTGCGGGCCTGTCCGAAAGAAGGATCGGCCGCAGGCTAGACGAGGCGCGACTGCTCCAGCGCTGCCTGGATGAAGCCGGCAAACAACGGATGGGGCGCAAAGGGCCTGCTCTTGTACTCGGGGTGGAACTGGACGCCGATGAACCACGGGTGGTCGGGCCGCTCCACGATCTCGGGCAGCAGGCCGTCGGGCGACATGCCGGAGAACAGCAACCCGCCCTGTTCGAGCGGCTCGCGATAGGCGACGTTCACTTCGTACCGGTGGCGATGGCGTTCCGAGATGTCGGTGCCGCCATACAGATTGGCCACCCGGCTGTTGCCCGCCAGCTTCGCGTCATAGGCGCCCAGCCGCATCGTGCCGCCAAGGTCGCCGCCCTCGGCCCGCTTTTCCAGGCCTTCGGGCGTCATCCACTCGGTAATGATGCCGACGACAGGTTCGCTGGTCTCGCCGAATTCGGTGGAGCTTGCGCTCGCGATGCCCGCCGTGTTGCGCGCCCCTTCGATGCAGGCCATCTGCATGCCGAGGCAGATGCCGAGAAAGGGCACGTTGCGTTCGCGTGCAAAGCGGACCGAGGAAATCTTGCCCTCGCTCCCACGCTCGCCGAAACCGCCGGGCACCAGGATGCCGTGCATCGGTTCGAGCTGCGAGACGATGTCGTCCTCGTCCTGCTCGAACAGCTCGGCGTCGATCCACTTGACGTTGACCTTGATCCGGTTGGCCATGCCGCCGTGGACCAGTGCCTCGTTCAGCGACTTGTAGGCATCGGGCAGTCCGACATATTTGCCGACGACGCCGATCGTCACTTCACCCTCGGGATGTTCGAAGCGGTCGACGATATCGTGCCAGGTCGACAGTTCCGGTGCGGGCGCGTCCATGCGGAAATGGCGCAAGACTTCCGCGTCCAGCCCCTCGGCATGATATTGCAGCGGCACCGCGTAGATACTGCTGGCGTCGAGCGCAGGAATGACCGCCTCGGTCCGCACGTTGCAGAACTGCGCGATCTTGCGGCGCTCGCTATCGGGCAGCGGGTGTTCGCACCGGCACAGCAGCATGTCGGGCTGCACGCCCAGGCTGGTCAATTCACGAACGGAATGCTGCGTCGGCTTGGTCTTAAGCTCGCCCGCTGCCTTGATA
>JAPYSD010000133.1 GCA_029936705.1 Croceicoccus sp.
AAACACCGATGCGGATGACGAAGGCAGGGCATCTCTCTGGCGCGAACGCACCAAGATCTATCAGCGCGCCTTTCGAATTAAGCGCTTCGACGAGATCTATCGAGGCTTGCCCGAGTGGGCGTCCAGCGCTGGCATCAAACTCGACAACGCTAACGCCATAGACGATGCAAAAGGCTGTGTTTTCGCCGAGCTTCACAGCGGCGCCTTTGCACTTTTCGGGTTCGCCGCGGCCCCGAAATGGGCAGCAAAACTGCGCGCGGCTTCGATCGATCATGCCCGCTTGCTACTGACGAACGAGGCTGAGGATGTCGACATCGGCCTCCAGCCGCTCCCGCACCATATCAAGCTGGTCCTCGAAGGCTCGGGCATAAATCCCAACGCCGCCGCCACACTGGCTTGGCTCCTAGGAGAAGCCGCATTCTCCGTCGACAAGCGACGATTTCATCTCATCGCCAGCTTCTCGCCGCGAGAGCGCCAGCGGCAGCGCGAGCAGAAAATCGTGCCCCGATGGGAGCATCAAAGCTGGTCGAAGGCAACTATTCGCCTGCCCGGAACAGATAGCAGCCCTGATAGCCGAATTACGCTGAAAGGCATCTCGATAAAGACGATCTTGCCAGAGTCCGTTCGCAGCTCCCAATCGGCCAGCCGCTCGGCAGAATTGCCCAGATACCGGGTTTGTCCGACCGGAAGATCATGTCGATAAACACGGTGACACACTCGACCACATTCAGGCTCGAGGGATTGTGAGACGGCCGCTACGGCCATGTTTTGAAAGGATTCGCAGCTGATCATGAAGATTGATACGACCAGGCTTTACGACATCATCGAGGACCGCGTTCGCGTTGTCCGTGAGTATGGGGAGCCAGAAGATCTGGCCCAGCGGTTCGAAGACGTCCTCTCGCTTCGCTTGCTGGAAAAATCCGATCTCAAGGAGTTCGGGCGAGGGCTCGCATCCGGTCCAAACACGATCCCTGCAGCTCTTCTTCCCGACGGCGAGGTTATCTTCATTCTCGGGAGCGACGGCGAGGGCATGCTTCCCAAGAAGCTCCACGACAAACTGGCGAAAGGCAGGGCCTATATCGACACCATCGTGAAACAGGACCTTCCGCTACACAGCGAGGCGCAGGCACTTCCGCCCCATATCGCATATATCGTCGAGAAGAAGGGCTTATCGCCTGATACGATCGCCTCCCTCTGCTACGCGCTGGGCGGGGTCGATCTCCTAATCGACGGGCAGGAATATTCCTTCAGCGACCATGCTATCCGCTGCGAGGTCTCCATGGCTCCCATCGTACGGGTCAATCGCAAGAGCGTCACCATCGCCGAAGATGCGATACCTGTCGGCACACGGCTCAACATGAAGGGCCAGCCACTCGGTAAATTCATCGGCATCGAACATATGGAAGGTGCGACGATCACGAGCGTACGCACCTCCCAGGGTTTCACGAACCTAGTCCTCGATCTTGGCTGATCAAATGGATCCAGCTCCTTGCGCGCTCAACATGCCGTAGAAATACGCAGCATCCTCGGCTGGAAGGTTGGCTATCGCCTCATAATTGGCGAGGCCAACCTTGCATCTGTCATGATCCGGCATCTGCATGATCGAGCCGTCGAGCAGAGCATAATATTGCTCGTCCGTAAGGTCGGATTCAGCGAGATTTGCCGCGTAACGCTCGACTATCGGCTCTGAGCCGACCGTAAAGTCGCGTCCCACCGGATGCATCTTGCCCGCTCCGGAGGCCTCCATCACGCTTGGTAGAAACTCGGCGAACTGCTCAACGGCTCCTGCCGGCATCGCAGAGTTACTGGTTGCCGTTCCAAACGCCATATCAGCGCAAGCCGCATCGCTTCGCTCGGCCATCCATTCGAGCACACGCTGCTCCTTCAGAAGAACCGCCAGCACCTTTTCCGTAGGCGCCTGCGCGAGGTCGGAACCCTTCTCGATCCGGAAACGCTTCATGGCATCAAATCCATAGGCCTTGGGATCCTGCGCATTCACGGCATTCACCATGAAGGTGTCGAACTCTTCAGGATAGTACTTCTGCATCGCACGGTACGAAGGCCCGAAGATTTCATGATTGAGGCTGTATTCGGCGAAATCCTGCTTTGTGGGCCTGCCGTTATCAAGGACCCCGCTTTCACTGGCAATCGTCTCTGTCGCTGCGCCAACAGCTCCGCCGATAGCGACAGGCACGACCACCTTCACCATTCCGAGAACCAGCAGCCCGCCAACTACGAGGCCAGCGGCCTTCAACTTGCCAGCAATCTTCGCCCCGAAGCCTTCTGGCTCCTCGTCGTCATCATACTCCATACCTAATCCCCCTGGCTTGGAAGCAACTCGTCTCGGTGAAAGTCCCCGTGCGAGACGACTTAACTTAAACCAGATGCCAAACGGTTAATCAATTAGAGGATGCGTTTGCGACAAGCTGATTTGCATCATCAGGCCTGATCCTATAACTGGACCATTCCCCTCACTGATGCGGCCGCCTCTCAGCCTTCTCATGTTTTTCTTCCACGATCGCGCTCCTATCGACATGGAAGTAGGGTATTTCCTGCTCAGGAAAGTGGCTCTTGAACCTGCAGAAGCAGCGCGAACGCTTCATGCCTTTCCTGGCGAGCTCGAAATCATACTCGCCGGGAACGGGACCCGTAGCCGCAACACGATGATCGCGATCGACCGGTTCATCGATATTGGCCGCGCCATCTCCGCGACAACCGGGCAATCAGGCTGCATCCGCTGGCTAAGATCACCAAATACTCTGCTTCAGAACCGCTCTCCCATAGAGCGCATGCAGCAATCCATAGCGATGTGGGACAACCTGCTCGAAATTGCTCTCTCTCCCAATCCGTTGTCCACGATCAACCGTCGAAGATTGCCAGGGCAGGGGACGGCAAGGGCCTGCTGATCCATGAAACAGAATATGAGAATGGAAAAGGACCCGGCCATGACCGAAGACGAGTGGATCGAACATCACCGGCCGATAGCCCACTCGTGGTCGACCGAGGGCTTCGACTTCGGCGAAGGCTGCACCTTGCTGAACTGGCATGACAATCGCGACCTTCAGGCCCTTGGCAGCGCAGATCCGATGTGCGTGTGGACTGTCGTCGATAGCGACGGCGCGATGTCGATTGTTGCAGGTCGGCACACCGTGAACCGTCACGGCTATATCATCACCGCCGTGCCGTGGACGGATCCTCTTGCCGAAATCGAGGTCGACACAGCGACCGACGACTGAAGTCTCGTCTCGCCCCCGCATACACTTCTGACAGGGTATCGAAGCCATGAAAGACCATCGTTTCAGCCAAGGGCCTGGCAGACGACATTTCCGCCACAATGAGCTTCTTGGCCGAGGGCGCCGGTCCTGGGCGGACTGGTTCGTGCTATCTTACCTTCCGCGGCGAAGCACGCGAGACACCGGCGCATGAATTGCGTCCGTACAGTCGAGATAGGGCCCGCAAAACTCCTGCTCGGCGACGCCTACGAGATCAGACCGCAACTGGGTTTCGTCGACCACGAGATCATGGACCCGCCGTATGTCCTCAACACAAGCGGCGCCGGCAAATTCCGGAAGGCGCGGCCATACCTCGACCAGATCGCCGATCTCGGCATCGATAAGGGGTTCGACAGGACAATCATCAATCCGATGATGGCCGGATCAGTTTGCGTGTTCTGCCATAACGACCAGGTTCCTCAGCTGTCCTCGTACCTTAACGGTATCTACGACCGCTTCGTTCTCGGTTTCTGGGGCAAGACCAATCCCATGCCAGTGGCCAACAAGCACCTGGTACCCGACGCCGAGATATGGATCAGGGCCTGGAATGCCGGATACCACCCCGTCGGCGAACTGGCAGACAAGCGACGTGTGATCAGGCCAGCGGAAAGCGACGATGCCGACTGGCCTGTCCTGGGCATCATGGAACGCGTCCATCCCAGTAAGGTATATGGCCACCCGACCGTCAAGCCGCTGGCCGTCATGGACACGATCGTGCGCACCTGCGGTGGTGACATCATTCTCGATCCCTTCATGGGAACCGGCAGCACTGGGGTGAGCGCTGTGCGGTACGGCAAACGCTTTATCGGGATCGAAAGAAACCCGCAGTTCTTCGAGATCGCAATCGAGCGCATCACCGCAGAACTGAACAGGCTGGAATCCGCGGCCGCATAAACTGCCGCCATGGCTCCCGCGCACTCTCTACGCGCTCCCTCGACTAACCCAATCTGAAGGCTCAGCCGCTCGGTGCGGCCGCGGCCCGTTCCCAGTTATGGAGATCACATGACCGATTGCACTATCACGCAAGCACCATCGCCAAGCGAAAGCGAAGGGTATTCGCTTATCACCATTACCGTGACCGACCAGGTTCTCGTGCCGAAGGGCACGGCCATCGACGTTGCCCCAACAGGCATGCCATGCAGCTTCACGCTACCAGACGGCACGACTCTGAAGCCCTGGCTGACCTACGAGCGGAACGAGGATGAAGACCTCAGCACCGACGCACTCCATTCTCTTGGTGTCTTTCCGGAAATGAGCGAAAAAGCCATTTCGAACGCATGATCCGAAAAGCGAGCCTTCGCTCTGCGTTCTATCGTTATGACCGCGCAAGCCGAAAGCAAGCCTTAAGGCTTCCCATTTAGGGACATATTCAACATGCTGGCGCTGCAAAAAAGCGTTGTCGGCAATGCATTGTCCATCCTAAAATACACGACAAAGAACCCATGCAAGCCTACCGTGATCAATCTGGAGATGGATCAATGCCGATGCAGAGCAAAAGAACCGGCCTGTTGGCTCCGATCTCAAAGATTCAATGCTTCTTGCTCACCGGCGCCATCGCCGTGCTTGTTGCAACGATAATCCTTGTCGCCAACGCCGCGACACCTCTGCACGCTGCTCAAGTGAGCATCGCGGCCGCGCTCTCCTTCATGGTCGGGTTTATTCTGAACCGCGGGCCCGCGCTGCTTACCAGCCGCATCTCTGCACACAACAAGCTGCCGGGCTACAACCAGTTGGCCGCGCTACCTGCTTCTCCTACCACCGTTTGCCTGTATTTCAGCAAGCCGGAAGGCATTATCAAGCAGGTCGGACTCCATGCCTATCTTTCCGCGGTCGGTGACCTAGGGCTACGTATCCAGCGCCTGGTCGGGTCGACCGTCTATCACATCGAGAGCGGGACCCTTCTCTACCAAAGCGAGAGGTCACAATATACCGAGATCGAGGTGGTACGAAACCTGATCAACCAGACGGGATCGATCTTCGTCGGCGGCAAGGATGTCGATCTGCGTCTCTATGCCGGCATCTGCCTCAGTGAACGACTGGGCCTTGAGGATTCCGTCGTCCAGGCGATCATCGCTGCCAAAGAATCCCACGACTTGCGCAAGCCGTTCTGCATCTGGGGCGATAATCCTGCCAAGTCGCCCTTTACCCTCTCGGTCATCACCGAATTCGAGCGCTCTCTTGCCCAGGGACAGGTATGGCTTGCCTATCAGCCCAAGCATGACGTCACGACCAGGGTCGTGAGCGGTGCCGAGGCCCTTATCCGGTGGGACCATCCCGAACATGGCGCCATCCCGCCCGACCACTTTATTCCGCTTCTGGAAGCGGCCGGACGAATGGAGTCTCTCACCAGCTACACCATCAATCAGGCCCTCAAGGATTTCTCGATCGCTGACGCTGATCTCGACATCGCCATCAACATCGCTCCGTCGATGCTGGGTTCCGGCGCGGTCCTTAGAATGATCGAGAGCGCGCTCGAGCGTTACCGTTTTCCGGCAACGAGGCTGATCATCGAGATAACCGAGACCGACGTCGTCTCGGAAGATCAGATCGATGAGCTCCATCAGCTCAGGAAGATCGGGGTCGGCGTTGCCATCGATGACTACGGCGCAGGATACTCGACGGTCGGTCATCTCAAACGTCTGCCAGCCACGCAGATCAAGATCGACCGCAGCCTCGTCTCGCAGGTTCTGGCCGACCAGAAGAACCGGCTCATAATTTCCTCGTCGATCAGGCTCGCCCACGAGATGGGAATGAAGGTCGTCGCCGAAGGCGCCGAGGCCGAAGCCCAATGCGAATTCCTCCGCACCGCGGGTTGCGATCTCGTCCAGGGATACATTCTCGGAAAACCGATGCCCATCGAGGAATTCCGGCTTAGCCTGCTTCGCGATGAACAGTCAGTCGCTGCCTGATTTCTCAATTTTAACCGGTCTATCCTAAAATAGCCGCGAGAACCCGCATTGGCTTTCGAGGCGCGATTTGGCTGCGAGATTGAAATTCCCACCCGTGCCATTTTTTCGCGCCTCGGCGGCCATGCCGCCGCGTGACAATGCGTACCGCCTCAAACTAATCCACGAGACCGCAATGAAACATGTCCTTCCCGTCCTCCTGGCTGCGGTCTGCCTCTCAGCCTGCCAGAGCTCTCAGGACAATGAGCAAGCCCGGGCTGTCTGGGGAGGGGACTACGAAGCAGCTCCTGTCCAGACGGACCCCGAGACAGGCGAACAGCGCACTCTCAATCCCGCTGCAGAGCCTCCGAGGTCTGGCAACAGCTTCAACGGATGCGAAAAAATGTATCCAGGAGGCACCGCCCCCGCGATCGTCGCACCCGAATTCAAAGAAGTGATCGAACCGACCTACACCGTTCTTTGCTACCGCGCATTCGCTCTCGGACATTCAGGCCGAACGCGCACCGCACTCTGGTCTGCCGAACTCATCGATAAGACGAGCCTCGGGCTGGCGTCTGAAGTCGCCCGTGTCGACCGTTTCGCCGCCGACGACAACCTGCCGGAATCCCACCGGGCTGAGCTCACCGACTACCGCGGGTCTGGATGGGAAAGGGGGCATCTTGCTCCGTCTGCAGACATGCCGACGCCAGCTGCACAGGAAGAAAGCTTTCGCCTCTCCAATATCGTCCCGCAAAATGGCGCGATGAACGGCGGGCCATGGCGCGAACTGGAAATGCGCGTTCGACAGGAAGCCCGCAAACGGCGCGTCTTCCTTGTTACTGGACCAATTTTCAGAGGCTCGACCCAGACGCTCGATCGGCGCGTTCTGGTGCCAACGGCGCTCTTCAAAGCCATGTTCGCGGTCAATAAGGGCGCGACCGTCTTCATCATGGAGAACAATGACAGCGCCAAGACCTACACGCTTAGCGTCGATCAGTTCACCAAGACCTTCGGTCTCGATCCCTTTCCAGCTCTTCCCGATGCTGTCCGAACTCATGACATAGCTCGCGGACCCATTCCTGTTCCCAAGACTGCAGCACTCGATAACGAACCGGCATCAGCGTCCAGCCCCGAAGAAGAATTGGAGGGGAAAACGCCGCGGCCCTGCGGTAAATGGGCGGCGAAGCGCGGAACACAGTACATCGTCGATGTAGAGACCTTCCAGAAGCAATACAATCGACCGCCGGCTCCCGACGAATACGAACTTTGCGACAAGGTCTGAGCTCGACGCCGCTATATCTGCCATCAGCAGCAAACAGGCGGATCAAAAATCCCAGGTGCAGCCATTCAAGACTGCAATTCGCCCGCGGCTCTTAGGAGACAATGAACCCATGAAGATCGATCCCGGCACTGGACCTCTGCTCGACGGCGACAAGCAAATCACCATTGGTGATCTCGACCTCGTCCTGACCGGCGAAAGCCTGACCATCAAAGGCCACCTCAAGCTTACCGGCGGGGCAAACGACGCAGAAACCGCGCGCGAATTGAGCGCCATTCTCGCTCGCGCCGCAGAAGAGCTTGCCGCCCGCCAAGAGGCTCCAGACCAGCCGCTTCCTTCCGACCCGAAGTTCGGATCGGCCTTTGACTAACCTTAATCCGACAAACCGCCCAGGGGAGGTCGACCGGCTCATGTAAAAGATGAATTATAACAAGCATTTTTAATTATAATCTCGTTGCCCAGGCAACAATAAAAACTTAACTCATCATCTGTAGATGAAACGCCGATCGCCTTCGAAGGAAGGCACAGCAGAGTTAACGTTTTTTCCAGAAATCAACCGCTCGGGGGCGCGGTCCGATCTCCATCGAAATCAATAACCGACCGGAGAGGCGCGCTTGCGAGAAACAAGGGGGTCTGCATGACCATTTCGCTTGCCAAGAACCAATCAGTCAGTCTCACCAAGCAGTCCGACGGCGGGCTCAAGACCATCACGCTCGGCGTGGGCTGGGAC
>JAPYSD010000134.1 GCA_029936705.1 Croceicoccus sp.
GTGCAGGACACGACTTCATCGACATAGTCGGGGTCGTGGATGGCTTCCAGCCATGCTCTTGGCATGACTTCGGGCGCATGCACCGTCATCGCAGCACCGCTTTCGACCAGCGCGCGCATGACCAGCGCGTATTTGTCATGAGGGAAAGTCCCGGCCCGCGCGCTTTCGACCACGTAGCCGGGATGATGGACGACATGCAGCATGTCACGCAGGTAATACGCGCGAACGCGCAGGTCGAGGCTGCAGGCTGTGAAAGCCCGGCCCGCTGCCGTGCGCCTCGGCTTCACACCATCCCGCCGCAGGAATGCCGCGTCCAAGGAACCGCCGGACGGGTGAGCAGGTTTTGCTGGCGTAAACCTCAAGTGGAAAATGCCGCATGTCTCATACGCTGGATAACCGGATCGCCCTCGTCACGGGAGGCGATTCGGGTATCGGGGCCGCCTGCGTGGCGACCCTTGCCGCGGCGGGCGCGCATGTCGCCACCATTTTCTATCACGACGAGAAAGGCGCCAAAGACGCGGCATCGGCGGCGCGCAAGCATGGGCGCGAGGGGATCGCGATCCAGTGCGACGTCGGCGACGAGGACGCGGTCGAGAAGGCGTTCGACGAAGTCCGCGACAGGATCGGCATGCCCGACATCCTCGTGAACTCGGCCGGGCTGAACATGAGCGGGGTCAAGGTCACCGACATGGACCTGAAACAGTGGGAGCGGGTGGTGCGCACCGATCTCACCGGCACCTTCCTGACTTCGCGCCGGTTCGCGCGCGATCTGCGTTCGGCGGAAAAGCCCGGCGCGATCGTCAACATCACCAGCATCCACGCCTTTGCCATGCGCGCAGGCGGGGCGGACTATTGCGCGGCCAAGGGCGGGCAGCAGAACCTTACCGAGACGATGGCGCTCGAACTTGCCGACGCGAAGATAACCGTGAACGCGATCGCGCCCGGCATGATCCTCACCCCGATGAACGAAGAGGCGGTCGAGGATAAGGATTACCGCGCCTCACTTACCAAAAACATACCCCTGCTGCGCGCGGGACGGCCCGAGGAGGTCGCCGAGGTCGCGCTGTTCCTCGCCTCGCCCGCGGGAAGCTATATCACCGGGACGACCATCACCATCGACGGCGGCCTCTCGCTGCTGGTCGGCCAGGGCGCCTAGGCCGTGGCGCGCTACGGGGTCGACCGGGTCGACACCATCCGGCTCGAAGGACCGGAAGCGCTGACATCGTGCCAGTTGATGAGCCCGTTCGTATGGCAGCCCTCCGCGGGCGGAAAGCGGCTGATGCTGGTGCGCGCGGTGGCGCAGGATCATGCGCAGACGGGCAAGGGCATATCCGGCACCATCTGGCTGGCGGCCGAGCAGGAGGATGCGCTGACCTTCCTTGCCGACGACGAACCCCTGATCGTCCCCGGCCCCGGCCTGCTGGACTGCATGGGCTGCGAGGATCCGACCGTCGTGCCGACCGACGAGGGCTGCATCGTCTATTACACCGGCCTCGACCCGAACGGCGCGGCGCAGATGCTCTACGCAGAAGGCGCCGACATACGCGGGATCGTGAAGCAGGGCATCGCCTATGCCTCCACCAATACCGAGAGCAACACCAAGGAAGCCACCGTCGACCGCACCCAGGACGGCGAGTGGCGACTGCTGTTCGAATATTCGCGGGACAATCGCTCGCGCATCGGGATCGCGGACGGCAACGGTCCCGCGGGCTACTGGACCGAGCACGACGACCCGCTGACTGCGCGCGAGGACAAGTGGGATTGCTGGCACCTCAGCACCGGTCCCTTGCTGGTCGACGAACCGGGCGGGCCGCTGTTCTTCTACAACGGTTCGGACAAGGATGCGCACTGGGGCATCGGCTGGGCGATCCTGCACCCGGATTGCCTGACCGTGGCGGAGCGCTGCGACGATCCGCTGATCGGCCCGCCACCCGCAAACGGCGACGGGGTAGAGATCAGTTTCGCCGCCTCGGCCGTGCGCGATGGCGACGCGATCTGGCTGTATTACTCGACCGACGACCGGCGGCTCAATCGCGCCATCGTCCGGCGGCTGGGCGACGAGTGATGGCGCGGGGTCCGCCACGATTAGCGCGGGCCTGCAGCCCGTACCCGGCGGGCCGGCCGACATTCTTCGAGAGCGCGACATGACGCGTCCCAACAGCCATTCCGACATTGCCGAGATGGGCGGAACGCCGCATCGCCGGTTCTATACCGGCGGCGATATCGCCAAGGTCCAGTCGATCTTCGACCTGAGGGCGCGCACCCACCGGCTGATGCCGGATTTCGTGCTGGAATATCTGGAAGGCGGATCGGGCGAGGAAGGCACCCTGCTGCGCGAGCGGGAGGCGTTTGCCGAGTGGCGTTTCATGCCGCACACGCTGGTGGACGAAAGCCACCGCGACGTGTCGGTCGACATCCTGGGCCGGCCCGCCGCCATGCCGCTGGTCGTAGCGCCGACCGGCCTGAACGGCGTGTTCATGCGCGGTGCCGACACGGCGCTGGCGCAGGGCGCGGCGCGGGCCGGCGTGCCCTTCACGCAAAGCACCATGTCGAACGACCCGATGGAGCAGGTCGGCGCGGTGAACGGCCTGCGCCACTGGTGGCAGCTCTATGTCTTCGGCGGCGAGGAGATCTGGCAGGAACTGGTCGACCGCGCGCATCGCAATGGCTGCGAGGCGCTGGTGCTGACCACCAATTCGCAGATCTTCGGCCAGCGCGAATGGGACAGCAGGGGCCGCACGGCATCGGGCTTTCCGACCCTGTCGAGCACGTTCAACGCCGCGCTGCATCCGCGCTGGGTCGCATCGACAATGGACCGCGGGATGCCGGAATTCGCCAATGTCGTGGACTTCATTCCCAGGGACAAGCGCAGCTTTTTCCAGAGTGCCGACTGGATCCGCGAGCAGATGCCGCGTTCGATGAGCTGGGACACGGTTCAGAAGATCCGCCTGCGCTGGAAGGATCGGCCGTTCTTCATCAAGGGCATCCTCAACCTGGACGACGTGCGCCGCGCGAAGGACAGCGGCGTCGACGGCATTATCCTCGGCAGCCACGGCGGGCGGCAGACCGACTGGGCGGTCAGCGCGCTCGATATCCTGCAGCAGGCGCGCGAAATCGTCGGTCCGGACTATCCGCTCTTCATGTCGGGCGGGGTGCGGCGGGGAACGGACATCTTGAAGGCGCGGGCGCTGGGGGCGGATGTCGTGATGACCGGCCGGGCCACGCTCTACGGCCTGTGCGCCTATGGCGCGGACGGGGTGGCCAAGGCGATCGAGCTGCTGCGCACCGAGATGATGAACGAGCTTGGCCAGATCGGCGTCCGGACCCTGCATGACCTCGATACCAGCGTGCTTGCGCGGACCGGTGACCTGCCGCTGCGCGGTTGAACCGTTCGGCGCGGCAGCCGTTCGCCCTGCCTCTTGCGGGTTCGCCCGGCGGAACGGGCACCCGATCCGTCCATTGAGAAACCGGTGGGAGGGGAACCTTAGATCGAAGGTCCTTGTCCATGTCCCAAACCGTCTCGCATTTCGTCTGGCAGCGTCTTCACGACTGGGGCGTACGCCGCATCTTCGGCTATCCCGGCGACGGGATCAACGGGCTAATCGGCGCCCTCGACGAGATGAAGGACAAGTTCGATTTCGTGCAGGTCCGGCACGAGGAAATGGCCGCCTTCATGGCGTCGGCCCATGCCAAGTTCACCGGCGAACTGGGCGTGTGCCTTGCCACCAGCGGACCGGGCGCGGCGCATCTGCTGACCGGGCTCTACGATGCGCGGCTGGACCACATGCCGGTGCTGGCCATCGCGGGGCAGCAGGCGCGCACCGCGGTCGGTGCGCATTACCAGCAGGAGCTGGACCTGACCTCGATGTTCAAGGACGTGGCAGGCGATTTCACCGGCTACGCCATGGTCCCTTCGCAGGTTCGGCACCTGGTCGACCGCGCGGTTCGCATCGCGATGGGCCGCCGCCGCGTGACCGCCCTGATCTTTCCGAACGACCTTCAGGAAGAAACGATGGAGGAGCCCAAGCGCAAGCACGGGCATGTCTTTTCCGGCGTGGGCTGGTCGCCGCCCGTCGTGGTCCCGGCAGAGGACGATCTGCGCCGCGCGGCCGAGGTGCTCAACACCGGCAAGAAGGTCGCGATCCTGTGCGGCGCGGGGTGCAAGACGGCCATCGACGAATGCATCGCGGTGGCGGACAGGCTGCAGGCCGGCGCGGCCAAGGCCCTTCTGGGCAAGGATGTGCTGCCCGACGATCTGCCGTGGGTCACAGGCTCGATCGGCCTGCTCGGCACCAAGCCGAGTTACGATCTGATGATGGAATGCGACACGCTGCTAATGTTGGGCAGCGGATTTCCCTATGCCGAGTTCCTGCCCAAGGAGGGGCAGGCGCGGGGCGTGTAGGTCGACATCGATCCCGGCATGCTGTCGATCCGGTTCGCGCATGACGTCAATCTGCAGGGCGACGTCGGCGCGACGCTGCGCGCGCTGATGCCGATGCTGGACCAGAAGACCGACACCGGCTGGCGCGAAGACATCGCCAAGGGCAAGGACAAGTGGCTTGGCACGCTGCGCGACCGGGCGATGGTGCCGGCCAATCCCGTCAATCCGCAGCGTATCTTCCACGAGCTGAGCCCGCGCCTGCCCGACAATTGCATCCTGACCAGCGACAGCGGGTCGTGCGCCAACTGGTATGCGCGCGACGTGCAGATGCGGCGCGGGATGAAGGCATCGCTGTCGGGCGGTCTCGCGTCGATGGGAGCGGGCGTGCCCTATGCCATCGCGGCGAAGTTCGCCTTTCCCGATCGCCCGGTAATCGCCTCGGTCGGGGACGGTGCCATGCAGATGAACAACATGGCCGAACTGATTACCGTGGCGAAATATCGCGAGCGCTGGCCGAACCAGACCTTCGTCGTATGCGTGCTGAACAACGAGGACCTCAACCAGGTCACGTGGGAGCAGCGGGTGATGGAAGGCAATCCGCGGGCAGTGATCACGCAGGACCTGCCGAACGTGCCCTATCACAAGTTCGCCGAGCTGATCGGGCTGAAGGGGATCTATGTCGACGATCCCGACAGGATGGGCGACGCCTGGGACGAGGCTCTCTCCGCCGGAATACCCTGCGTGCTTGAGGTGAAGACCGACCCCGAGGTGCCGCCATTGCCGTCGCATATCAGCTTCGAACAGGCCGAGCACCTGATGCAGACCCTGGCGAAGGGCGATCCCGACGAGGCCGGCGTCATCAAGGGCAGCGTCAAGCAGGTGCTGAGCAGTGTCTTCGCCGACGATTGAGGTTAGGCGGACGCTGAACGAAGCCGGAAGGTTGATTGCAGGCGGAGCGGCGATTGTCGCTGGCTCCGTCCTGGCCGACAGCGCGATGGAACATTACCGCGGCAGCTTTGCGAATCCCGCGATGCTGCTTCCACTGGCGGCGTCCGGTCTTTCGCTTGCCATCAACGGCGCGGAAAGCAGCGACATCCGTCCGGGCGAAATCGGTATGGCGGCGCATGTCGGTGCCATCGCGGTCGGATCGCTGGGACTTGGCTTTCACCTGTACAATATCGTCAAGCAGCCCGGACGGCTGATGTTCACCAACCTGTTCTACCAGGCGCCGATCGGTGCGCCTGCCGCGCTGGTGCTGGCAGGGTCGCTGGGGTCGGCGGGCAACCGACTGGCATCCGGCAGGACATCGCTCGGCCCGCTTGGCATCGGCGATGGGCGGCTGCTCGCCGGTTACACCGCGCTCGGGATCCTTGGCACCAGCGGAGAGGCGGCGCTGCTGCATTTTCGCGGGGCCTATCACGATCCGGCGATGTGGCTGCCGGTGTCGATCCCGCCGCTGGCCGCGCTGTCGCTGGCCCGCGATGCGCTGACCGGGCGGGCAAGCAGCGTCACGACCGCGCTTCTCGCGGCGACGGCGGCGCTGGGTTTCGTCGGGGCGGCGTTCCATGCCTATGGCGTGCAGCGCAACATGGGTGGGTGGCGCAACTGGCGCCAGAACCTGCTGGCTGGCCCGCCCCTGCCCGCACCGCCTTCGTTCACCGGGCTTGCCATCGTTGGGCTGGGCGCCCTGCTCTTGCTGCGGAGAATGGCGCGTGGATGACCGGTATCGCGGCTATGACGTGCTGGCGAAGCGCGGCACGCTGAGCTGGAACGACAAGACCCGCGAAGTCGTCGACGCACGGATCGCGGCCGAAATGCCGGACGGCGTGCTGACAGATAGGCAGCTGGCGACGCTGCGGCGGGTCAAGGACCGGATCTGCCCCGAGTTTCCGGGCCGCCCGCCGACGACGACACTGGCCTTGGTGGTCCGCAAGATCGCGCAGGATACCTCCGATGGATTTCGCCTTGCCGAAATGCCCGGCACTGCCGAGGCATGGCGCCTGGGCCTCGACGCGATCGATGCCGAAGCATTGCAGCGCCATGGGATGCCGTTCGCCGAGATCGCTGAAGACGAGGCCGACGCGATTTTCGCTTTGGTGGAAAGCGGCGGGACCGAGGCCGCGGAATGGGCCTCCCTGCCGCCTAGGAGCTTCTGGCAGTATCGCCTGGTCCCCGACCTTGTTTCCGCGCACTGGGCCCAGCCGCAGGCGTGGAGCGCGATGGGCTTTGGCGGTCCCGCATCGCCGCGCGGCTATGTCCGGCTGGACGCGAACAAGCGCGATCCCTGGGAAGCCGTCGAACACGGCGATACGCCTCGTTTCGGCTGGCCGCGGCGGTCCGGGGGCCACCGGTGAGCGACCCGCAGCACTCGCCCCGCGCCTCTGGCGGCCGCGCGCCCGACGTGTTCGAAGCGGGCGGCTGGACCCGCATGAAGGAATTCGGCGAAGAGGAAGTGGATTTCGTCATCGTCGGCACCGGCGCGGGCGGCGGCACGCTGGCCTGCAAGCTGGCCGAGGCGGGTTTTTCCGTCATTGCGCTTGATGCCGGGCCCTATTGGCGCCCGCTGGAGGATTTCGCGTCGGACGAGACCGAGCAATCCAAGCTGTACTGGACCGATCCGCGTATCGTCAGCGGCGACAATCCGCTGACCATGGGCGCGAACAATTCGGGCAAGTCGGTCGGCGGATCGACCGTGCATTTCGCCATGGTGTCGCTGCGTTTCCGTCCCGAATGGTTCAAGGCGCGCACCACGCTGGGCTACGGCGCGGACTGGCCGATCGGCTGGGAAGAGATGTGGCACTACTACCGCGAGGTCGAAGAGGCGCTGCACATTTCCGGCCCCGTGACCTATCCCTGGGGTCCGAAACGTCCGCGCTATCCGCTGCGCGCGCATCCGCTGAACGCCGCGGCGAAGTACCTGGCGCGCGGAGCGGAAGCGCTGGGGACGCAGTGGACCGAAACCCCGATCGCCACCCTGTCGGCCCCGATCGGACGGGCGCATCCCTGCGTGTATCGCGGCTTCTGCACGACGGGCTGTTCGACCAACGCCAAGCAATCGGTCCTGACCACATGGCTTCCGCGCGCGCTGAAGGCCGGGGCGGAGATCCGCGACCTTGCAATGGTCGGGCGGATCGAGATGACGGGCGACCGGGCTAGCGGCGTGCATTATCACCGCCCCGATGCGAACGGCGAAGCGCGCTGGCATTTCCAGAAGGCGCGCAATGTCGTCGTCGCCGGCTATGCGATCGAGACTCCGCGCCTGCTGCTGAATTCCGCCACCGACCGGCATCCCGGCGGCCTTGCCAATTCCTCCGGCCTGGTCGGCAGGAACCTGATGGTGCAGCTCAACCAGGCGGCATGGGGCATGGTCGAGGACGAGGTACGCTCGTACAAGGGGCCGCCCAGCCTCGCGATTACCGAGCACTGGAATTACGAGGACACGGGCAAGGATTATCACGGCGGCTGGTGCTACATGAGCCAGGGACCGCTGCCCGTGACCTGGGCCAAGACGCTGGCGCTGGGCAAGGGCCTGTGGGGACAGGCGCTGCTCGACGCGATGGAGCGGGCGAACCATTCGCTTGGCCTGAAGATGGTCGGCGAATGCATGCCGGACGAACGCAACCGCGTCGAACTGGCTGACGAGACCGATCAGTACGGCCTGCGGATTCCGAAAATCACCTATTCCTATGGCGCGAACGACCGCGCGATGGTCGACCATGCCACCCGCCACATGGACCGCGCACTGGAAGCCGTGGGCGCGACCGCGCGCTGGAAGGAGATGGAC
>JAPYSD010000689.1 GCA_029936705.1 Croceicoccus sp.
CCCCGAGGCCGCGGCCCAGCTGGTCACCAGCCACCTGCGACTCGTGGCCAAGATCGCCATGGGCTATCGCGGCTATGGCCTGCCGGTCTCCGACCTGATCTCCGAAGGAAACGTCGGATTGATGCAGGGCGTGAAGAAGTTCGAGCCCGATCGCGGCTTCCGCCTCGCCACCTACGCTATGTGGTGGATCAAGGCCTCGATTCAAGAGTTCATCCTGCGGTCCTGGTCGCTGGTAAAGATGGGCACGACCGCCGCGCAAAAGAAACTGTTCTTCAACCTGCGCCGGATGAAGAAGAACCTCGAGGCTTACGAGGATTCGGACCTTCACCCCGAGGACGTCGCCAAGATCGCGACCGACCTCGGCGTGCCCGAGCAGGAAGTCGTCAACATGAACCGGCGCATGATGATGGGCGGCGATGCCTCGCTCAACGTCTCGATGCGCGCGGACGAGGAAGGTTCGGGCCAGTGGCAGGATTGGCTGACCGACGATCGTCCCCTGCAAGACGAAACGGTCGCCGATGCCGAGGAGAAACAGGTCCGCCACGACATGCTGGTCGAGGCGATGGACGTGCTGAACGATCGTGAGAAGCACATCCTGACCGAACGCCGGCTGACCGACGATCCGCAGACCCTGGAAGAACTGTCGCAGGTCTACGACGTCAGCCGCGAGCGCATCCGCCAGATCGAGGTGCGGGCATTCGAAAAGATCCAGAAGGCCATGCAGCGCATCCTGGAAGACCCGATGACCCCTGCCCTCGCCTGATGGCGTGGCAATCGGAATCGAAGGGGCGGCAACCTGCGGGTTGCCGCCCTTTTTGCATGCGCGCTTGCGAAGCCCCGCCCCCGCCCCCCTAGATCGGCCCCATGTCGACACGCAAATCCCGTTCCCTTCCTGCGCGCCTGATCCTCTGGGTCTTCAAGGCCATTGTCCTGCTGGTATTCTTCAGCGTGGTCTGGGCCGCGATCTACGCGGTGGTGCCCGTCCCCGTGACGGCGACGATGCTGATGGACGAAAACGGCATCACCAAGGACTGGGAACCCCTCGACAATATCGACCGTAACCTGGTCCGCGCCGTCATCAGCGGAGAGGATTCCAAGTTCTGCTCGCACGACGGATTCGATGCCGAGGCTATCGCAAGCGCCATGGCCCGCAACGCCCAGGGCGGGCGTATTCGCGGCGGATCGACGATCAGCCAGCAGACGGCGAAGAACGTCTTCCTGTGGCAGGGCGGCGGCTATTTCCGCAAGGGGCTGGAAGCTTGGTTCACCTTCCTGATCGAACAGATCTGGGGCAAGCGGCGGATCATGGAAGTCTATCTCAATGTCGCGGAAACCGGCATCGGGACCTATGGAGCGGAAGCGGGCGCCCAGCGCTATTTCCACCATTCGGCGGACAGCCTCAGCCGCAACGAGGCGGCCCGCATGGCGGCAGCCCTGCCGCTTCCCAAGGAACGCGCGGTGGTCAATCCCGGCGGCTGGCTGCGCCGCCATGGCAACACGATCGCCGCCCGCATCAATGTCGTCGCGAACGAAGGTCTGGACGCCTGCGTCTATCCTTAGGCGGCCCGCACAAACGGAAACGG
>JAPYSD010000135.1 GCA_029936705.1 Croceicoccus sp.
CGCCGCCGCGGCATGGGCGACTCCGAGTCGTCGGGGGCGCAGGTGCGCAGCCAGAGTTCCGAGCAGGGCGGCTTTCCCTGCATCATCCGCGGCGGTCCCGCCGCCTCCAGACAGGAGAATACCATGCCCCAGACCAATTCGGGTGCACCGGCGGGCCAGACCGTCGAACCGACCAACACGCCGCAGGCCGACGCGGCCCGGCAGCAGCAGCCTGCTCAGGAGCCCACGGCACCGGCACCTGCCGCATCCACCGTCAACAGCCGCCGCATCCGCGATGTCGTATCGCGTTCGGATCTCGGCTCGGACTTCGCGCTCGAGCTGATCTCGCGCAACGAGGAGAACCCGATGAGCGAAGGCGATCTGACCGACGCGATCGCGGCCCAGCTGGAGACCCGGCGCAACACCGCCCCGATCGACAGCCGCATTACCGTCGGCGATCCCGTCGCCAGTGGTGAGGAGTTTCGCTCCGCGGTTTCGAACGCGATCCTCCTGCGCAGCGATCCGCGTACGGAAATGAGCGACGCCGAACGGTCGGCGGCGACCGAGTTCCGCGGCATGTCGCTGCTGGAAATCGGGCGTAGCTATCTGGAAGCGCACGGCATCCGTACGCGCGGCATGGACCGAATGACGCTGGCGGGTTCCGCGCTCGGCATGCGTGCCGGCATGCTGACCACTAGCGACTTTGCCGATGCGCTGGCGGCCAGCACCAACAAGCGCCTGCGCCGCGCATTCGAGGCTGCGCCCCAGACGTTTGCGCGCTGGGTGTCGCGGGGCACGCTGCCCGACTTCAAGGAAGTGCCGGTGGTCGGCATCGGCGATGCGCCCGAGCTGCTGCTGGTGCTGGAGAACGGCGAGTTCAAGCGCGGCGCGCTGGCCGACTTCGGCGACAGCTACAAGCTGGCCACCTATGGCCGCATCATCGCGATCACGCGGCAGGCGATCGTCAACGACGACATGCGCCTGTTCAGCCGGATCCCGACGATGTTCGGTCGCAAGGCGGCCGATCTGGAATCGGACCTGGTCTATGCGCAGCTGACCTCCAACCCGACGATGTACGACGGCACGGCGCTGTTCCATGCCGATCACGGCAACCTCGCCGCGTCGGGCGGGGCGATCAACGAAAGCACGCTGGCCGCGGGCAAGCAGGCGATGCGCCAGCAGACCAGCCCCGAGGGGGGGCAGCTGAACATCATGCCGAGCTTCCTGATCGTCGGTCCGGCGAAGGAAGTCGAGGCGCAGAAGATGCTGACCGGGGTCACTGCAACGGCGACCGGCGATGTCAACGTCTTCGCCAATTCGCTCGAGCTTGTCGTCGAATCGCGGATCACCGGGAACCAATGGTTCCTCGCCGCCGATCCCGATGCCTACGACACGGTGACGCTCGACAGCCTGGAAGGGCAGGAAGGCGTGTTCACCGAGCAGCGCGTCGGCTTCGACGTCGACGGCGTCGAGACCAAGGCGCGCGTCGACCGCGTGGCCAAGGCGCTCGACTGGCGCGGCCTCTACAAGAACGCCGGTAACTGATCCGGAGCGAACGCAACCGAAGGGGGCGGGCTGAGGCCCGTCCCTGAGCAGAAGGACGCATAGCAATGGATTTCGTGAACGTGACGCTGAACCGTCCCTGGCCGACGGCCAAGGGCCTGCGGCGGCCCGAAGAAGGCGCCATCCCGGTGACCGAGGCCGAAGCAACCCGCATTGTCGAAGAGGGCGCGGGTGAGATCGTCGAGGAACCGAAATCGCCGTCAAAGGCGAAGAAGGCCGACTGAGGCCAGCAAACCGAGTGTCCGCGCGAATGCGGGCCGTGATCGCCAGATGGTGATCGGAGCAGGAGACAATCCATGAAGAATTTCGTGCAACCGGGCGCCAATCTGACCCTTCCGGCGCCCTATGACCGTCTTTCGGGCGAGGGCGCGCTGATCGGTTCGATCTTCGGCGTTGCCAGCAATGACGTCGCCAGCGGCGATGACGACGTGTTCGTCACCGAAGGCGTGTTCGACCTTGCCAAGGCGGGCAGCCAGGCGTGGACCGTGGGAGCCAAGATCTATTGGGACAACACCAACAAGGTGTGCACCACGACCGCGACCAGCAACACGCTGATCGGTGCCGCCACCGCAGCCGTCGCCGGCGGCGCGGGCGACACTGTCGGGCGCGTCAAGCTGGGCATCGTCGCCTAACGGCTTTTCCCCCGTGGCCGGGGCATCCTCTCCCCCACAGTGCCCCGGCCACACCCCTTTCCCCCATTCATCCGAGGCTTCGCCATGAAGATCGTTCTGAACACTGCAGGAAGCGACAATTCCGGTCGCTTCGTCGATGCCGGAACAGAGGTTCCGGTTGGCAACGGCAAGGATGCCATCGCTTCCGATCGCGCAGATGCTTTGATCAAGCGCGGTATGGCGGCGGAAGTGAAGGCGCAGGCCAAGCCCGCAGCCAAGAGCGACAGCAAGGACTGACATGGCCGATGTGCCGGGCGCCGACGCGGAAGCGGCGGCGATCCATGCGGCCTTCGCGGTGAAGGTCTTCTATACCGGCGCTGGCCTGACCAGCGAGGCAGTGGACGCGGTCATCAGCGACACGCCATCCGAACCGTTCCTGGGCGCGGGCTCGACCGCGCGGCGGCGCGAATACGAGATCCGCGAGGGCGTGTTCGCTTCGAATCCGTCGAATGGCGATACCATCCTTGACAGTGCCGGCAGCTGGCGCGTGATCGACGTGACACGGCGCCGTGATGTCGATGCCTGGGTGCTGGCGGCGGAGCGCGCATCGTGACGGCGGTACGCGAGCTGATCCTGCAGCGCGTCGCGAGCCTTCTGGCGGCGACCAGCGCCCAGCAGGTCGAGGAGGAACCCTCGGGCGATCCGAGCCGGTATCCGGCGCTGCAGATCTATGACCTCGGCCACGATCCGGTGACCGGCGAGGCGGGAACCGAGCGTTTCATCCTGTCCGTCGGGATCGACGGCTTTGTCCAGGGCGGAACCGGAGGCAGCGTACGCGCCGATCGCAACGCTTTGTATGCCGAGGTGATCGAGGCGCTGTTCGCCGACGGCGCGTTCGACGGGCTCGCCGAAGAGATCGAGCAGGGCAAGCTGGCCAACAGCGTGGCCGATTTGTCCGACACCAAGAGGCTGGGTTTCAGCCTCGACATCATGATCCATTTCGCAACGGCGCGCGGGGCGCCGCAAATTGTCAACTGAGGAGTGAACACCCATGGCTGGTGAGAAAATCCGCCCGCGCAACGTGGCGATTCTGGCGAAGATCGAAACGGTGAGCGGCACCGAGGAAGCGCCTGCAACGTCGGACGCGATCACGTTCGAGGCCGATGGCTACAGCTATAACGCGCCCTATCGCTCCGAACAGTCGAACGAGGCGAACGGATCGCTGGCGGCAGGCGCGCCGTTGGTGGTCGGTCAGCCGATCGAGTTGTCGATCCGCTTCCGCATCAAGGGCGCGGGCGCGGGCACGACCTATGACGCGGCCACGAAGCCGCCGCACCATGTGCTGTATTCGGCCTGTGGCTGGCGCGGGGTTTTCACCGCTGCCGTTTCGGCCGCGGCGCTGACGGCGGGAACGACGACTTCGGCGACGCTGGGCACGGGCTTCGGCTCGACAGACCAGAGCTATCGCGGCATGCCGCTGCAGCTGTCGGGCGGCGAAACGCGCCTGGCGCATGTCTCGGACTATGACGGCGGCAGCAAGGTCGCCGAGCTGGCGGACATCTTCTCCGGTGCGCTGTCGACCGGCGAGAGCGCCGCGCTGCCCGCCAACTGGACCTATGCGCCAACCAGCCCGGCCGATGCCACCGCTCGCGCCGCCGATCACCCGTCGGCGACGTTCTACCTCTACGAGGACGGTGTGCTGCACAAGTTCATCGGCATGCGCGGCACGCTCGCGCTGCAGGGCCAGACCGCGCGCGCCGGTTTCGCGACCGCGACGCTGCGCGGCATCTATGGCGGCAAGTCGGACGTTGCCGTCCCGGCCGTCGTCGTTCCCCAGCATGCCGCGCCGACGTTCAACATGGGCGGCGGCGGCATCACGCCTGCGCTTGTCGTCAACCGCGAGGAGCTGGCGGCGAGCCAGTGGTCGCTTACCACCAATGCAGAGCTGGAGAACCCGGACGATCCGAACACCCAGTTCGGTTTCGGCACGGGCGAGATCGCGGGCCGCCGGCATGTGCTCGCGCTCGACCCGATCGCCACGCTGGTCGCCAATCGCGACGTGGTGAGTCAGATCGAGAACGGAAGCCAGTATCCGGCCATCCTGCGTTTCGGTTCGCAGGGGGCGAGCAATGCGGGCAACCGCGTGTCGCTGATGCTGCCGCTGTCCGCACCGCAGGATCTGGCGCCGGGGACGCGCGGCATCTTCCGCACGGAGGAACTGCAGCTCGCCGCGCTGAATTCGGGCAAGGGCCCGGACACGCGCGATGCCGACACCATCCTGTGCTTCTACTGAAGCGCGCATGATCGAGCGGCTAAGCTGGAGCCCGGCCTGGGTGAAGAAGGAAAAGGGCGTCAAGCTGCCCGTGTTCTTCCTTCGGCCCGGTTCGGTGCTGGAGCGCGACGAATTCGAAGGCGAGCTGGAAGGGCGGTACAACGCCGCGGGCGTGCTGCCCTTCCAGCTGCGCGAGATCGCGCGCGAGGGAATCAAGGCTCTGGCCGACAGTCCCGACGATGCCGAGCTCATGATCGAGCTGATCGAGCGCGATTATGCGATCGAGGCCGGTCAGGAGGGTGCCGAGTCGCTGTCCGCGAAGGATCGGGCGCGCATGAAGGACGTGACCGAGATCCTGCAGAAGCACTGGCCCGATTACCGGGCCGCGCGAGAGCAGAACGCGCGGCACAACAATTACCTGCCGACGCTGGCGTTCATGCGCTGGTGCGATGGCTGGGAGAACGTGACCGACAACGCGGGCGAGGCGGTTCCGTACGAGCGCGACGATCGGGGCGAGATACCCGATGCGCTGCTGCGCCGCGTGCCAGCCATCATGATGCGGGCTGCCGGCTTCGAGGCCTATCAACTGCAGTACGGGCGGGCGCAGGCAAAAAACTGATCGCCGCCTTCGCCCTGTTCGTCACCCCGGCCGATTTCGAGCTGCCGCGGGTGATGAAGGGCGGATGGCGGATCGGGCAATATCACTATGCGGAGAACCCGCGTTTCACCACGCCGCCGTGGGCGACCAGGCTGGTCGCGCGCTGGTGGCAGATGCGGATGATGGCCAAGGGTCCGATGGGGCCCGAAGGCCGGATGCTGCCCTGCGCGGGCGGCTATTACGACCAGCCTGCCGCGGTGCTGGATGCATTCGCGCTGTTCGACAGGCTGGCCGAGGAGCGGCGGGGAGACGGTCATGAGCAGCATTCGGCTTGAGGTCGACCGCCGCACGGCGGAGGGCGCGGGCGAAGCGGTGGTCGGCTCGGTGCTGCGCGCAGGGCGTTACTCCGTCGAAGACGCGACCCGGCGGCTTGAGAAGGATTTCGAGGATCTGACCCGGCAGGCAGTGCCGGGCCGTGCCTGGCGCGCGTGGCGGTCGGAGGTGTTCCCGCTGGACGGGCGGGCCTCATACGAGCCGGTCGGCACGGTCTATGTGAACGGCGGTCGCCGTTCGCAGGGCATGATGGCGTACTGGACGCGGCCCGGCATCAACCGGGCTCGCGAGGGGCAATGGCTGGCCATTCCTACCAAGGCGGCGGGCTCGCGCGGTCGCGGGCGCGACCTGACGCCCGGCGAATGGGAGCGGGCGACCGGCATTCGGCTCGATTTCGTTTACACCGGGCGCGGCAAAACGGCGTTCCTGGTCGCACGCGGCGTGGCGGCGAACAATGGCAGCGGCGCGCTGCGCCAGTCGACGCGGCTGCGGCGGCAGCGTGACGTGGCGTCTGGTCGCAGCCGCGAGGAAAAGTCCGTGCCGATCTTCGTGCTGATCCCGTTCCAGCGACACGCCAATCGCGTGGGGCTGGAGACGGCGATCGCACGTGCCGAGGCGCGGCTTGTACAGGATTTCGGTGCGCGGCTCGCGCAGATCTGAGTGTTCTCTTGCGGCGTCCTGCCGCGATGACTTTCGACCGGGGAGGCGAATGTGGCTGACGACGTAACCGTGCGCCTGCGCCTGCGGGCCGAGGAATTCGCCGCCGAGAGCCGCAAGGCGTTTTCGAACCTTCCCGACGAAGCCGGCAGGGCCGGTGCGCAGGCGGGCGAGCAGCTGGCTCGCGGCTTTGCCCGGGCCGAGCCGGTCATCGAGAGCTATGCCCGCGCGCAGGCGCAGGCGAAGCGGACCGTCGATGAGGCTCGGACCGCCTACAAGGCCGGCGAGATCACTCTCGATCAGTACAAGGCGACCCAGCTGGAGACCCGCGCCGCACTGACGCTGGTCAAGGCCGAACATGCTGCCGTTACCCGCGAGCTGAACCGCGAGGCGAAGGCCGCGCTGGAAGCGTCTGTCGCGAACGACAATGTCACCGCCTCGGCCGGAGCGCAGCGAGCGGGCATGCAGCAGCTGGGCTTCCAGGTGCAGGACTTCGCTGTTCAGACCGCTGGCGGCACTTCCGCGCTTCGCGCCTTCTCTCAGCAGTTCCCGCAGGCGGTCGGCGCCATGCAGCTGATGCTGGGCACCGGCGGGCGGCTCGCTTCCTTCCTGGCAGGTCCATGGGGCATTGCGCTGACGACAGCGTCGGTTCTCGCGATCAGCCTTGCTGACAGCCTGTTCGAGACCGAAGAGGCTGCCGACGAAAGCGCAGATGCGAATGAGACGCTGGCCGAAAAGCTGGATCTGTCTCGCCATAGCTTCGAGGACGTGGTCGAGGCGTCGCGCGCCTATAATCGCGCGCAGGAACAGGCACGCGTCACGACGCTGGCGGCGGCAAAGGCTGCCGTGGAGGCAGCCAAGGCCAATATTCAGGAAGCGCAGTCGATCCGGCAGAAGCTGGCAGCGCGCCTTGCCGAGCAGCAGGAATCGTCGCGCGTGCTGGCGGGTACTACGCCCACAAGCTCGAACACCGGGCTGCGGATCACCAACAGCGCGGATATCGCGGCACGTCAGACCCGCGCCGAGATCGCGGCGAACAATCAGGCCATTGCCGAGCTGAAAGCCACTTCGATCAATGCCGTTAACGAGGTGGCGCAGATCCAGTCGCGCATTGCGACCGATCCGTCGTTCCGCATCGAACAGGACTTCATAGAGAAGCGCGCTGCCGCTGCGCGTCGCTACAAGGGCGATTTGGAAGGTCTGACCGCTGCCTATGTCGAGCTGAACAAGCAGGAAGAGGCGGCCAAGAAGGCTGCGGAGCAGGAAGAGCGCGGCGGCCGTTCAAGCCGTTCGCGTCGTGCAGGTAAATCCGAGGAGCAACGCGAGGCAGAGCGGACGGCGCGCGAAGCGCTTCGCGAGCGGGAGCGTGCTGCCGAAGCCGCGGCGCGAGCGGAGGAGCGGTTCGCCGATTCCGTTGCGCGCAGCCTGGACGATCAGGAAGCCGCGGCGCGCGTCGAACAGATCCGGCTGGATCAGGGCGAGGCGGCCGCCGCTGCCGAGGAGGCACGGCTCGCCTTTATTCGCCAGAACCCCGAGGCCGTTGCCGCGACTGTCCAGCAGCTTGCCACCATGCTCGGCATCGAGGGCGAGATCACCGACGAGAAGCGGGCGCAGCTGCAGCTGCTGATCGATCAGGCCGATGCCGCTGAAAAGGGCCAGTCGGACGCTGCGCGCAAGCGGGTCGAGGATCAGCAGGCGGGCGAACGGACCGAGCGCGAGAAAAAGCGCATAGCCGACCTGATCGAGGACGAACGCCGCCAGCGCGAGGATGCGATCCGCGACATGGCCGGGCTGTACGAGGACCTGTTCACCGGCAATACCGGCAATATCGTCTCGAACTTCAAGCGCCTGTTCCTGGGTGCGATCAGCGAGATCGCCGCGCAGTACACGCTGGCGCTGTTGTCGGGCCAGTCGGCAGGCGACCTTGGCGGCATAGCCGGTGCCACGTTTGGCAAGTCGCCGCTGTTCAGCATCCTGGGGGGCGGCGCCAGCACCGGCTTTGGCGTGGCCGCGAACGACAATCCGGTCAGCTATGGCTTTCCCGGTGTCGATTTCAGCGGCACGCCGGGCGTTATGCCTGGCGATCAGCCTACGGG
>JAPYSD010000136.1 GCA_029936705.1 Croceicoccus sp.
CGGTCAGCGGCACTTCGCCGGTAAAGCTCTGCGCGACATTGACCGCGTCCTGGCCCGTCAGCGAGTCGACGACCAGCAGCACTTCGCGCGGCGTGGAGACGCCGGCCACGGCCTTCATCTCGGCCATCAGCGCCTCGTCGACATGCAGGCGGCCCGCGGTGTCGAGCATCAGCACGTCGAAGCTCTGCAGCTTGGCCGAGGAGATCGCGCGATTGGCGATGTCCACCGGCTGCTGGCCCGCGACGATCGGCAGCGTCGCCACGCCCGCCTGCTCGCCCAGAATCGCCAGCTGTTCCTGCGCCGCCGGGCGATTGACGTCGAGCGAGGCCATCATGACCTTCTTGCCCTCGGTCTCCTTCAGCCGCTTGGCGATCTTGGCGGTGCTGGTCGTTTTACCGGAACCCTGCAGGCCGACCATCATGATCACGACGGGCGGCTTGGCATCCAGGTCCAACTTGGCCGCCTGCGAACTGCCGCCCCCTGCCGGGTCGCCGCCCAGCATCTCGACCAGCGCGTCGTTGACGATCTTGACGACCTGCTGCCCCGGCGTGACCGAGCGGAGCACTTCCTGCCCGATCGCGCGTTCGGTGACGGTGTCGATGAAACGGCGCACCACGGGAAGCGCGACATCGGCTTCCAGCAGCGCGATCCGCACTTCGCGCATGGCGGCGCGGACGTCGTCTTCCTTGAGCGCGCCGCGGCCCCGCAGCGAATCGAAGACATTGCCGAGCCGGTCGGACAGTGTATCAAACATGGTCACCTCCGGCTGTCATGCCGCTTCTCCAGTCAAGCCTGCCGCGAAAATCGCCGCAAACGGTTCAGATCCGGCGCAAAACGCCGAAAACGCCGGTGGGCGAAAACTCGCCGACCAGCGTGTATGTCGATGCGCGTGGCGGCCGTGAAACCGCCCTGGTGCATTGATCCCGACCGCGGCGCGCATGGGCACGCCCTGTCCGGTGAGATGCGCCCTTACAGGCTCTGGCCCGTGCTGGCAAGCATCCGGATGCGCCCGCTCCGCCACCGCGACCCCCGGCGATGTCCCTTAACCTCTTTTTTAGGACCTTGCCGCTACCCAAGCCGTCAGGGCGCCGGAACCGCGCCAGGGCCGTGGAGCAGACATCAGCAATGGGCGATCGCCCCGACATTACCCGCGAAACCGCGTCGACCAAGGGCCGCGGCAGGCTGACCGAGCGTTTCGGCCAGTCCGAGGGCGATCTCGTCCTGCTTGGCATCATCTTTGCCGCGATCATCATGCTGGTCGGCCATGCCGGCTCGGTCCTGCCCCAGGTCATCCAGTTCTTCCTGGGCACGGGCGAGCCTCCGCCGCAATGGGCGGCCAGCGCGCTGCTGCTGAACATCGCGCTCGTGATCTTCGGATGGCGCCGTTACAAGGAACTGGTCAGCGAGATCGAGAAGAGCCGCCTGGCCGAGGAAGAGGCGCGCGAACTGGCGCTGACCGATCCGCTGACGGGCTCGCTCAACCGGCGGTCCGTCCTGCCGCTCACCAGCGAGATGGTGGCCGAGGCGGAGAAAGCCGACAAGGCGGTCGCCTTCATCATGATCGACCTCGACAATTTCAAGCAGATCAACGACCTCAACGGCCACCGCGCGGGCGACTGCATGCTGGTCGAGATCGCGCAGCGCATCCGCGCCCATCTGCCCGCAGGCGCGCGCCTCGCCCGGCTGGGCGGCGACGAGTTCGCCTGCGTGGTCCCCTACAAGCGATCCTCTCCCGACCTGATCGACCAGTTGGCGACCGGCATTATCGACATCGCGCAGCGCCCCATCGCCATTAACGGCGGTGAGCTGGCCGTGGGCCTGTCCATCGGCCTGTCGACCAGCGTCGAGCTGGACCAGCCGGGCGCGAATGCCGCGGGCGACCTGCTCCACATGGCCGATGTCGCGATGTATCACGCCAAGAAGATGGGCCGGAACCGCTACGACTGGTTCACGCCCGAGATGGAGCGCGAACTGAAACTGCGCAGCGAACTGGAAAGCGGGATCCGCCGCGGCATCGCGCGCGGCGAATTCGTGCCTTTCTACGAACAACAGGTAGACGTCGAAACGGGTGAACTGACCGGGTTCGAGATGCTGGCTCGCTGGCAGTCGCCCACGCTGGGCCTCGTCACGCCCGACCTCTTCATCTCGGTGGCCGAGGAAATCGGCTGCATCGCCGAACTGTCCGAGACCGTCATTGCGCAGGCGCTCAAGGATGCCGCCGACTGGGATCCTTCGCTCACGCTGTCGGTCAATATCTCGCCGATCCAGCTGCGCGATCCGTGGTTTGCGCAAAAGCTGCTGAAGATGCTGGCCGAGGCCAAGTTCCCGCCCGAACGGCTGGAGATCGAGGTTACCGAAAGCTGCCTGCACGAGAATATCGGGCTGGTGCGCTCGCTGGTGACCAGCCTGAAAAACCAAGGCGTGTCGGTCAGCCTCGACGATTTCGGCACCGGCTACGCCTCGATCGCGCAGCTGCGCGCCCTGCCCTTCGACCGGATCAAGATCGACCGCAGCTTCATCGCCGAGCTGGGCCGCGGCGGCGACAATGCCGCGCTGGTCAGCGCCATCACCTCGATCGGCGCGGGCATGCGCCTGCCTGTCACGGCCGAGGGGATCGAGAGCGAGCAGGTGCGCGACAAGCTGCGCGGGCTGGGCCAGTTCAAGGGACAGGGCTATTTCTATGGCCGCCCCGAACCCGCCGACAAGGTCCGCGCCCGGCTGAAGAGCGAAGCCCGCTTGGCCGAGGATGTCCGCACCGAACCGCGGCTTGGCCCCGGCAAGGATGCCGACAAGGATCGCCGCGTCGCCGGCGCCTGACGCGAAAGCGCGAGCGCGGGCCGCACGGGACTGGACGTAGCGCCGCCCGCTGCATAGATGCGGGCCTGACATGCGCATTCCCTTCACCAAGATGCACGGGCTCGGCAACGATTTCGTCGTGCTCGACGCGCGCGCGCAGGCGCTGCCGCCGATGGGTGGTACGATGGCCGCCGCGCTGGCCGACCGCCACACCGGCATCGGCTGCGACCAGCTGGTGCTGATCGAAGCGTCGGACAGCGCCGACCTGAAGATGCGCATCTTCAACGCCGACGGCAGCGAGGTCGAGGCCTGCGGCAATGCCACCCGCGCGGTCGGCCTGCTGGTCGGCGGCGAGCTTTCGATCGAGACGCTGGGCGGCATGATCTCTGCGCGGCCCGACGCGGCGGGCATCGCGGTCGACATGGGCGTGCCCCGCTTCGACTGGGACGCGATCCCGCTGGCCTATGCGATGGACACGCTGGCGATGCCGGTCGGCTGGGACATGCTGGACGGCCCCGCCGCGGTGAATGTCGGCAACCCGCACGCGATCTTCTTCGTCGATGACCTGTCCGCCGTCCCGCTGGACCAGGTTGGCCCGGCGGTCGAAAAGGACCCGATCTTCCCGCAAGGCGTGAACGTCAATGTCGCTCAGGTCCTGTCGCGCAGTGCGATCCGCCTGCGCGTCTGGGAACGCGGCGCCGGCCTGACCCGCGCCTGCGGCACCGGCGCCTGCGCCACCGCGGTCGGCGCGATGCGGCGCGGGCTGGTGGACCGCACCGTGACCGTTTCGCTGCCCGGCGGCAACCTGCTGATCGCCTGGGGCGAGGATACGGCAGACAGCAAGGGCCGCATCACCATGACCGGCCCCGCGACCATCGCCTTTACCGGCAGCTTCGATTGGGGAGCATACGCTTGACCGCGCCCGCGCCCTTCGCCGGCGAAGTCGTGACGCTGGGCTGCCGCCTAAACATGGCGGAGAGCGAGCGCATCAGCGCGATGCTGGCGGCTAGTCCGCAGCCGACGGTGGTGGTCAACAGCTGCGCCGTCACGCAGGAAGCCGTGCGCCAGACCCGCCGCGCGATCCGCCGCCTGCGCCGCAGCCACCCCGACGCGCGCCTCCTCGTCACCGGATGCGCCGCCGATATCGAGCGTGAGCAGCTGTCCGCCATGCCCGAGGTCGACGCGCTGGTCGCCAACGCCGCCAAGCTGGAGCCGCGCGAATGGCTGGGCGATGCCGCCACTGCGGCCACGGCCCACGTGCCCGCCGCTGCCGCGCCCCGTGCCCGCACCCGGGCCTTCGTCGCGGTGCAGAACGGCTGCGACCACAGCTGCACCTTTTGCGTCATCCCGCAAGGACGCGGCGCCAGCCGGTCGCTGCCGATCCGGGATGTCACCCGCATCGTCGCCGAACACCTGGACCAGGGCGCACCCGAAATCGTGCTGACCGGTGTCGACGTCACCAGTTGGGGCCACGACCTGCCCGGCGCGCCCGCGCTGGGCACGCTGGTGCGCGCGATCCTCGATGCCTGCCCCTCGTTGGCCCGGCTGCGCCTCTCCTCCATCGACGGGGCGGAGATCGATCCGCTGCTGGAGGACATGGCCGCGCACGAACCGCGCCTGATGCCGCACCTGCACCTGTCGCTGCAATCGGGCGACGACATGATCCTCAAGCGCATGAAGCGCCGCCACAGCCGCGCCGACGCGATCCGCCTTGTCGAAAGGCTGAAGGCCCGCCGCCCCGATATCGCGGTGGGCGCGGACCTGATCGCGGGCTTCCCAACCGAAACGGATGACATGCACGCCAACAACCTATCCATCGTCAGCGCCTGCGACATCGTGCACGGCCATGTCTTTCCCTTCAGCCCGCGACCCGGCACGCCCGCCGCGCGCATGCCGCAGGTCGATCCCGCGCGCGTGAAGGCCCGCGCCGCCGAACTGCGCGAAGCGGTCGCGGCGCAGCGCGGGCAATGGCTCGACCGACTGGTCGGCAGCGAACAGGCGGTGCTGGCCGAACGCGACGGCACCGGCCATGCCGAGAATTTCGCCCCCGTTCGCCTGCCCGCGGGCATGGCGCAGGGCGAAACCGCGCGGCTGCGCATCACCGCGCGCAGCGAAGGCCTGCTGATCGGAGAAGCGGCATGAGCGACAGCTGGCAGGACCGCGTCTTCGGCGGTTTCCGCAAGACCTCCGAACGGCTTAGCGGCAATCTCGCGGGCATCGGCGGCCAGACCCGCCTGACCGATGCGCAACTGGACGAGCTGGAGGATGCGCTCATCCTTTCCGATCTCGGCCCGCGCGCGGCCATGCGGATCCGCGACAGGCTGGCGGAACGGCGCTTCGAGCGCGGCGCGGACCAGCGCGCGGTGCAGGAAGCCGTGGCCGAGGAGATCGCCGACATCCTGCGCCCGGTCGCCAAGCCGCTCGACGTCACCGCCTTTCCGCGCCCGCATGTCGTGCTGGTGATCGGCGTCAACGGCAGCGGCAAGACCACGACCATCGCCAAGCTCGCGCATCTTTTCCAGGAAGAGGATTACTCGGTCATGCTGGCCGCGGGCGACACGTTCCGCGCCGCCGCCATCGGCCAGCTGCGCGTCTGGGCGGACCGCGTCGGTGTGCCCATCGTCACCGGGCCCGAAGGCGGCGATCCCGCCAGCGTGGTGTTCGACGGCGTCAAGGCCGCGACCGACCGCGGCAGCGACGCGCTGATCGTCGACACCGCGGGCCGCCTGCAGAACAAGCGCGAACTGATGGACGAGCTGGCCAAGATCCGCAAAGTCCTTGGCCGCCTCAACCCCGAGGCGCCGCACGACGTGGTGCTGGTGCTGGATGCCACCAACGGGCAGAACGCGCTGTCGCAGATCGACGTGTTCAAGGAAGTCGCGGGCGTCACCGGCCTGGTCATGACCAAGCTGGACGGCACCGCGCGCGGCGGCGTGCTGGTCGCGGCGGCAGAGCAATACGGCCTGCCCATCCATGCCATCGGCGTGGGCGAAGGCATCGACGATCTGCGGCCCTTCGACCCCGACCTGGTCGCGCGCGTGATCGCGGGAGTGGCGTGATGGACGACAGGACCGAGGCCGCACCGAAGAAGAAGAAATCGGGCTGGCTCAACCTGGCCATCGATTACGGGCCGCTGCTCGTCTTCTTCCTCGTCTATCGTTTTTTCAGCCCGGAGAAATCCGGCAACGCCGTGGCCGAGGTGTTGGCCGTGGTCAAAGGCACTGGCGCGTTCATCGTGGCGGCGCTGGTCGCGCTGGGCGTGTCTAAATGGAAGCTGGGGCACATCACCCCCATGCTGATGCTGTCGACCGCGCTGATCGTGTTTTTCGGCGGCCTGACGATCTTCTTCCAGGACCCGGTCTTCGTGCAGATCAAGCCGACGATCATCTACGTGCTGTTCGCCGCCGCGCTGCTGATCGGCTGGCGCATGGGCCGCCCGCTGCTGAAATACCTGCTCGATGCCGCGTTCGAGGGGCTGTCGGATCGCGGCTGGATGATCCTGTCGCGCAACTGGGGCCTCTATTTCGCCGCCCTCGCCGTTTTGAACGAAGTGCTGCGCGCTGCCCTGCCATTCGAGGACTGGCTGGCGGCCAAGTTCTGGCTGTTCATGCCGCTCTCGTTCCTGTTCACCTTCACGCAGCTTCCGATGATGATGCGCGAAGGGCTGGGCAAGGAAGAGGAAACCGAGGTCGAGACGACCCAGCCCCCGGTCTGAGGCTTGGCGCAAGGCTGGCGGGCGGCCCGATCCGGACCGCCCTGCCCGCCTCCGGTCCGGTCAGGCCGCGGCGTGCTCCGACGCCAGCTGCGCCTGCAGCACGGCGATCCGCTTGCGCTCCTCGCTCCAGCTGCGATTGGGCTGGTCGCTGACCTTGGCGATCAGCTGACGCAGCTCGTTCTCACGGTCCTTGCGGGTGGTCTCCTGCATCGCGACTCTCCTTTCATGCTTTTTTGTTTTTCGGTGCCTGGCACCATAGCATGGAATGCGGCGACGCCGTGGCCGTTCCGGCGCGAAAACGGCGCGGAACGGCCCGCTGCGCGGCGCGGCGCGGCGCGGCGTCGGGCAGCGCGCTCAGATTTCCAGCTGGCTGCCCAGTTCGACCACGCGATTGGTCGGCAGGCGGAAGAATTCCATCGCATTGGCCGCATTGCGCAGCATCCAGGCGAAGATCTTCTCGCGCCAGATCATCATGCCCGGGTTCTCCGACGGCAGCAGGGTCTGGCGCGACAGGAAGAAGCTGGTCTGCATCATGTCGAACATCCCGCCGCACCGGTCGACATCCGCCAGCGCCCGGGGCACGTCGGTCTCCTCCATGAAGCCGTAGTGCAGGATCAGGCGATAGAAGCCGTGGCCCAGGTCGTGGATCTCGTGCCGTTTCGACAGGTCGACATAGGGGTAATCCTCGATCTTGACCGTCAGCACCACGACGCGTTCGTGCAGCACCTTGTTGTGCTTGATATTGTGCAGCAGCGCCGAGGGGACGCCCGCCGTGCTCGACGCCATGAAGATCGCGGTGCCGGGCACGCGGGTCGCGGAATTGGTGGCGGACTTGGCGAAGATCTCGATCGGCAGCGCCACCTCGGCCATGCGCTCGTGCATCAGCTTGCGGCCCTTGGCCCAGGTGGTCAGCAGGGTAAAGGCCACCGCGCCGATCAGCAGCGGGAACCAGCCGCCATCCGGCACCTTGGTCGCGTTGGCCGCGAAATAGGCGCCGTCGACGATGAAGAAGACCACCACGACCGGCACCGCCAGCCACCATTTCCACCGCCACACGGCCAGCAGAAGCGCGGCCATCAGGCAGGTGTCGATCAGCATCGCGCCCGTCACCGCGATGCCGTACGCGCTGGCCAGGTTGGACGAGTTCTGGAAGGTCAGCACCAGCAGGATCACCGCCACCATCAGCGCCCAGTTGATCGCCGGGATATAGATCTGCCCCGCCTCGGTCTCGCTGGTGTGGAGGATCGACAGGCGCGGGATGAAGCCCAGCTGCATCGCCTGGTGCGTGACCGAGAACGCGCCCGAGATCACCGCCTGGCTGGCGATGAAGGTGGCCAGCATGGCCAGGATCACCAGCGGCAGGCGCATGATGTCGGGCGCCATCATGAAGAACGGATTGCGGATCGCCTCTGCCGCGTCGGGGCCCGACAGCGCGGTGACCATCGCGGCCTGGCCGAAATAGTTGAGCAGCAGCGCAGGCATCACGAAGGCGAACCAGCTGAGCCGCAGTGGGCCGCGGCCGAAGTGCCCCATGTCGGCATAAAGCGCCTCTGCCCCCGTCACCGCCAGCACGACGGAGCCGAGCGCGAGG
>JAPYSD010000690.1 GCA_029936705.1 Croceicoccus sp.
GGCACGATCCTGCCCGGTATCACCCGCGACAGCCTGATCACCATGCTGCGCGAGGAAGGTCTGGCGGTCGAGGAAGGCCGCTATAGCCTGGAACAATGG
Source organism: Croceicoccus sp. (assembly GCA_029936705.1). GTDB lineage: Bacteria > Pseudomonadota > Alphaproteobacteria > Sphingomonadales > Sphingomonadaceae > Croceicoccus. The sequence continues at coordinate 100 of JAPYSD010000690.1, forward strand.
CGCGAGGATGCGACGACCGGCAAGCTCGTCGAATGCTTCGCCTGCGGCACGGCGGCCGTGGTCACCGCGGTCGGCAAGGTCGCGGGCCATGACGGCGAGTTTACCATCGGCACCGGCGGACCGGGTCAGCTGACGCAGAAGATGAAGGACCGCCTGACCGGCATCCAGCGCGGGCAGGTGCCCGATACGCATGGCTGGGTCACAAGGCTGGACTGAACGGGCGGCTCAGCCCGCAGGTTCAGGCTACCAGCAGTTCGGCCGCGCTGGGGCTCTTTTCCAGCAGGGCGATGAGCGCGCGTTCCTCACGGTTTTGCCAGCGGGTCTTGCGCGGAAACTTGAGCGCCGCCCGCCAGCGCAATTGCCGGTCCACCAGCGCGATCACGGCGGGGTGGATATAGGACTTGCGCGTAACCGCGGGGGTATTGCCCAGCTTGGCCGCGACGACCTCGAGCAGCGCCCTGATTGGTACGCGGCCCTCTGCACCGGCCAGCTCCTTGAAGGCGAGCACGCTGCCATGGAAGGTGCGGAAATCCTTGGCGGTAAAATCCTCGCCCATGGAATTGCGCAGGTAATCGTTGACGTCGCAGGACGAGACCGAGTGCGGCTCGCCATCGTCGCCGACATAGCGGAACAGGTGCTGCCCGGGCAGTTCGTGCATCTCGCGCACCGTCTTGGCCAGGACGCGGTCGGTCAGCACGACTTGGCGGTTCTGGCCGGACTTGCCCTTGAAGCGAAGACGCAGCCGCCCGGCCTTCACCTCGGCATGGCGGTCGCGCAGCGTCGTCGCGCCAAAGCTCTTGTTGCTCTTCGAATAGCTCTCGTTCCCGACCCGCAAGCGGCCCAGGTCCAGCAGCCGCACCACGCTTGCGATCGCTCGCTCGCGCGTCAGTTCGGGGTTGGCGAGATCCTCCGCCACTTGCTTGCGCACCAGCGGCAGCGCCTTGCCGAAGGCGAGGCAGCGATCGAACTTCTCACCGTCCTGGTGGCTGCGGAAATCGGGGTGATATCGATATTGCTTGCGCCCGCGCGCATCGATGCCGGTGGCCAAGATGTGCCCGTTGGCGGCAGGGCAATACCACGCATCGGTGTAGGCTGGCGGCAATGCGACCGAATTCAACCGGTCGATCTCCTCACGATCCTTGATCCGCTTGCCCTTGGGATCGAAATAGGCCCATCCCCTCCCGCTCTTGCGGCGAGTGATGCCGGGCAGGGCATCATCGACATAGATGAGCTTGGGGAGTTCGGCTGTTCGTGCTGAGCTTGCCATGGTGAAGCGGAGAACGTGGACACTGGCACAGCGGTTCCGCCTGGCGGTGCATTTATCGGCATAAGCCCTTTTCAATACGACCAAAGCGGCTATATGGCGGCCCTTGCCCGCAGGGGCGACGTGATGCTGGGGCGTAGCCAAGCGGTAAGGCAGCGGTTTTTGGTACCGCCATGCGCAGGTTCGAATCCTGCCGCCCCAGCCATTGAATT
>JAPYSD010000691.1 GCA_029936705.1 Croceicoccus sp.
CTGCCTCGGCAAGAGCACCTATGCACGCTGCGGGATCATCGTGAACGTCACCCCGTTGGAGCCGGGCTGGGAAGGCCATGTCACGCTGGAGTTTTCGAACACCACGCCGCTGCCTGCCCGGATCTATGCGAACGAGGGCGCGTGCCAGTTCCTGTTCCTGCAGGGGAACGAGCCGTGCGAGGTCAGCTATGCCGACCGCACCGGCAAGTACATGGGGCAGCGCGGCGTGACGCTGCCCCGACTTTAACCGCTTTGGCCTTGGGTTAGTCCAGGTCGGCGGCGGAGTGCCGCTCGGCAATGGCGCCCTCGACCCGGTCGGACGAGGCATTGACGCGCAGGCCGCGCTTGACCGCGGGCCGTTCGGCAATCGCCTTGGCCCAGCGCTGCAGGTTCGCGTAGCTGGCAACATCCAGGAATGTCGCCGCGTCGTACAGCCGGCCCAGCGCCAGCTGTCCGTGCCAGGCAAAGATCGCCATGTCGGCGATGGAATAATCGCCCGCCATGAATTCGCGCGTCGCAAGGTGCTGGTCCAGCACATCCAGCTGGCGCTTCGCCTCCATCGTGTAGCGGTCGATCGGATAGCGGTATTTCTCGGGCGCGTAGGCATAGAAATGGCCGAACCCGCCGCCCAATAGCGGCGCGGTCCCCATCTGCCACATCAGCCAGGACAGCGTCTCGGCCCGTTGCGCTCCCTCCGACGGCAGGAACGCGTCGAACTTTTCGGCAAGGTGCTGCAGGATCGCGCCCGATTCGAACACGCGGAACGGCGTGTCGGTGCTGCGGTCCATCAGCGCGGGGATCTTGGAATTGGGGTTCACCGCGACGAAGCCGCTGGTGAACTGGTCCAGCGCCATGATGTCGATCTTCCACGCGTCATATTCCGCGCCCTTATGCCCGGCTGCCAGCAGCTCCTCGAACAGGATGGTCACCTTCTGGCCATTGGGCGTGCCCAGCGAATAGAGCTGGAACGGGTGGCCCCCCACCGGCAGCTCGCGCTCTTCCCGTGCGCCGGCGGTGGGGCGGTTGATCGCGGCGAACTTGCCGCCGTTCTCGCTGTCGGATGTCCAGACCTTGGGCGGAGTATAGACGTCGTTCATGAAAATGCGCTCCTGCGGAAATTCCGATGCTGCGATTGCGCGCATGGAATGGCTTGTGACTGCGCGCCGCGGTGGCGATATGGGGTGCATGATGACAGACGCAATCGCCGCAGCGATCTACAGCGACAATGCGGCGCTGCGCCGCGCCGCGCGGGGCGATGCCGCGCTGTGCACGATCACCCATATCGACGGCAGCTTCTCGCGCCGGGTGGGCGGGCAGCTGGCGATCGACCGCGACGGCGGGATCGTCGGCAGCATGGCGGACGGCTGCCTCGAGGCTGCGCTGGCGCATCACGCGGCCGAAGCGGCGGAGGAAGGCAGGCCGCGCTTCCTGCATTTCGGCGGGGCGGGCGACCCGATGGACCTGCGGCTGCCATGCGGATCGCGCATCGCGGTGACGGTCGATCCGGCCCCTTCGCCGGAGGCGCTAGAAGCAGCGCTCGGCGCATTGGGCGCGCGGCGGCAGGCGGAACTGGCG
>JAPYSD010000137.1 GCA_029936705.1 Croceicoccus sp.
GCTTAGGCCTTACGCCTTCGCGCTTAAGGGACCCTCTCTCTACTCCCCACATGCAAAAACAAGCTTCTCAATATCGAAACAAAAAAGGGCCGGCATTTGCCGGCCCTTTCGTTTCCGTTCCAGCAGGAACGATCAGAAGCCGAAGACGGCCGATACCACATACTGGTCGCGGCTTACGTCCACGCCGCCATCGATCACGTCACCCAGATAGGTGCCGTAATCGGTGTAGCGATACTCGCCGCGGAGGCGAAACGCCGAGAAATCGTACTCGAGGCCGGCGCCGAGCCGCAGTCCATCGAGATCCTCGTTCGCCGAGTATTCGCCGGTGCTGTCCGAATAGGACGCCTTGATCCGTCCGTTGCTATAGCCGCCCTTCGCATAAGCCAGCAGCTGCGGGGTAAACAGGTAGCCCACGCGCGCGCCGATGTAGAGATCGCGGCCGGCACTCAGGCTCAGCTCGTCACCGACCTCCAGGACGTCCGAGACAGCATCCTTGACGCTCGAATCCGTCGCCTCTGCTTCGATGCCCATCACGAAGCCAGCATCGTCGATGAAATCATAACCGGCCGTCAGGCCGTACATGACGCCGCTCTCGCTGCCGTCGGCACCGGTTTCATCATTCTCCAGCTGCACGCTGTCGCCGCCGATAACCGCGCCGAAGCTTACGCGCTCATCTGCCATCGCAGGCGTTGCGGAAATAGCTGCAATCGCGGCACTCAGAACCAGATACTTCTTCATAGAACCCTCACGTTGTGCACCATGATTTGGTGCTGCCGAACAACTGGAGCGATGCATCACTGATTTCAAGCCATCCTACAAATTTACCACAAGATTGCATTCCTTCTCAAAACGAGTCACGATGCGGCAGGCAAACGAGAAGGGTGCTGTGAAAGCCGCCGAAATCTTTGAAATGGCCTTCTGGGCATTTCCCGCCATCTGCGGCCTAGCGATCGTTTTCGCAATCCGCGCCCTGTCGCCAAGAAAGTCACGGCATCGTCGTGACGCGCTTGATGGCCTCCACGGCATCTTGATCCGTCCCCGCCTGGAATTCTGTCAGACCAGCGGCGAGCTCTATTACGTGATTCACAACGTCGGCGAGACTATCGCTAGCAATGTCGAGATCGCGTTGCCGGGCTGTCAATATCAGCGAGACTACACGCCTGGCTCCATCGGACATCAGTTCTTCTCTGCCATGGCCCGATACGGCCATCTTCGATACAACAGGATGTCTCCCGGCCAGACCGTGGAATTTCACGTGACCCATATGCCGGCTTCGCAAGACAGCGCGCGCGTGGTCTTCTCGATCGTTCTTGAGATCCAGATGCGGTGGTCTGACACCTACGGAGACAAAAGGCTGGAAAGCCTCATGCTGCCGATAGAGAACCGCCGCCTCAAGACAGTATGGCGCGCGCCTTCCAAGCACGCGCGCATCGCATCAGCCTAATGTCGCGCCTCGAAGTCCGGATAATCCAAGCCGTCTGGCAGATCCGGCTTTGCGCTTGCAGGTTCGCGCAGCACGTCGAGAACGAAAATCGGCGTCGAATGCCATTGTCCGCTCTCGGACTTCCATTTCGAGATCTCGGTGTGGCCCTCGCCAGCCACTTGTGACCCGACCGGGATGCTGCTCATTCGGCGAATGAAATTGGCTTCACTCTCACCGAGAATGGGGAAGTGCTTGACTACGTGGGTAGTCGAATTCGCCGTACCATAAAGGACGGCGGCCAGTTCTTCCTTATTGCGAAATCGGATCATCGCCGGCTCGTCGAGCCGTATCGAAAATTGCTCTTTTGCCTTACACTGCTGCAAGACTAGCCAGTCCGAAAGCTCGCGTCGCCCGCTAGCTTCAACCATCGTGATTTGAAAACCTCGCCCCTAACGGTCATCCGACCGAAACCCCCTGATCAGCCATAGTCTGAGCCGCTCTCGCAGCAGTCAAACTAATCCCAAGTTGGCTAACCTCGTGATCGATAGCTATTTTTCTGCTTTCGGGCAAGATATCGCCGTGGTTGATGTCTTTCGCAATTTCGAACCTCCCACCGCGCGAGATTTGTTCGAAGTCCCCCGCGGCCTGAGCCGTGACTTCTCGTGCGACTTCACCCCGGCGCTTCGCCGCCTGCCGAACGCTGTCCATGGCCTCGCCGCCGCCAGTGCCAAGGACGGCCTGCGCCTGCTTCTGAAGAACAAGGTCTGCTCCCAGCTGCATCGCTGCAGCGCTGGCCGACATCGGCTCGCCTGAAAGGCGAACGGACGCGTAAACTCGGCTCAACGCGCGCTCGACATCTTCAGAAGGATCGGTGCCGCCTATCACCTTCACCGCTTCTACAAGTTCGGCATCCTCGCCGGTACGCTCGTCTCCGTTCCGAACGGCCGCCAGGAGGCTCGCAGCAGCCAATCGATCCGTTTCACTCGTCACCAGCGATGCTGCGCCGGCCGCCGAGGGCATCAGCACCGCGATCTCCTCGTCAGAAACAAATCGCCCATCATAGATCCCTGCAGCCACTTCCTCCTGCAATCTCCCAGGGATCTCGGACAACCGATCATCTCTCAACTCATCATCGATCACATCAGGGTTCGTTGCCGAGATCATTCTCGACAATGAAAGGACCTGATACGCACAGACCTCCGCTTCAGGCAGCCTCCCAGCGCCAAGTTTTTCCGCCGCCGCGTACAGAAACCCGCTTGCTCTCAGGAGCTCGATGAACTCGTCGTCACCGCCCGCGCTGCGAGCAGTTTCGAAGGCTGCCGCTATCCCCGCGGCATAGGGATCTTCCGCGCTCACCTGTTCGCCGCGGGTCAAAGGGTCGATCTGCTTGAAACCCTTCAGTCGATGCTGATCGGTTGCTGTCTCCTGCGACATCCTCATCGCCAGTTCGTAGGCAGAAACCTGATTCATGAAATCGAAACTCCGGTTTTGGCATTCGTGAAATTCTATCCTAAAAATACCGACATTCAGTCTTATTGCCAACGCCAATCTGGCGTCGGTGCCATAAAAGAAAGGTCATCTGATGAGCGATCAAGCAGGGGCGGCAAGCGCCTTCACCGAAGCGCAGGATTCTCTCAACCACGAGGTCGATATGGCTGACGGGGAACTCTTGGGCGTCGGTGCCGACGAACCGCTTGATCTCGGCCAGTACGAAGCTGGAGAAGCCGGTCAGCCCGAGGCAGTCAAAGACGAACCGGCCGACGAAGCGCCGCGCGGTTTCTCCCGCTTACTGCAGCCCGCACACCACCCCCGTGCTGCCGTCCATGAACAAGCGCAGGAAATTCCGGTCCCACAGGCGATCTACGGTGAAAGCGTCAACTTCAAGAGCTTCGCTGAAAACAAGAGCGGATCAATCGAGCAATTTGCCGCAAGCCTGCAGCTCGCAGCCATTCAAAGCTCGATCGAAATGCCCGAAGGGCTCGAGCCCATCGAAGACCACCGCGAACATCCTGTCAGCAACCTCGTTCGCCAAATGGAAGAGGAACGACGCCCGGCCGAGGAGATAATCGGCGCCCTGGTCGATCGATCCAACAACATTGAAGGCGATGAGGAATACCTCGTCGACCCCGTGGACACCGTCAAATTCCTCGACGACCACGCACCCGGCCATGTCGAGCCCGAACTCGTGTCAGCATCTTCCGAGGACGATGCTGAAGGCCTGATCAATGACCTCGTGCGCGGTCATCTCCTGCCGCGCGTGTCGATACCGCTCGCGGCCGCCGGCAACCTCGAAGATGTCAATCTGCACATCCAGCGCGGCAACGCCACACTCGTTCAGACCGATGAAGGCTTTCAGGTTCAGCTCAGCATGGGGCACGCCGTGCAGCTTCAGCGCGAAATCGAAAGCGAACTCTCCGAGAAGGAAAAGAGATTGCTCGAGATAGGCCAGGAAGTTGCTCGTATTGAAAGCGAGATGGCAAACCTGAGGGAATGGGGTGCCAATCTTGGTAATCTCTACCGATAGCGCCTCAACGACCTAAACACGCTGCAAACGGAAAGGGCCGCTCTCGTTCGAGGGCGGTTCTTTTTTTGGTTCAGTTCCCTGCACCAGGTGTGGGGACGGAAAAGTGAATGCTTTCTCCGGCTTCGCGCCTGGCAGTGCCTCCTCGCAGAGCCTAGAAGGATCACAATGACGGACATCATCACCCGCCGAGCCGCACAGCGTGGGAAATTGCTCGATATCTATGCCCTCATCCAGAAGCTGATCGATTCAGATGCCGGCGAGCGAGCCGATACGCTTGCCGAGCTCGAGCGCGACCTCGGCGTGAAGGCGCTGAAATCCAGGAACTATGTCCAGTTCCGATTGGCGACCGACTGGCTTAGCCTGGATCTCGATGAAGGACTTCGCTCCTTCCACTATGAACGGCTCGACCGATGGAGGGACGAGATTTCATGCGAAATCGCGAAGGATCCCTTCGAGGCCGACAGCCATGTCACCCACCTGCATCTACTGGATCTGCACGGCGACGAGCTATCAGTCCTGCTCGGCAGCAAATTCCCCGAGCATGCGCCGCTGCGCCTCTTCGACCGCCTTCATTGCGACGTGCTCACGCTGTCGTCCTTGGTACATGCGGCAAATCGCAGCAATAGGGTTCCCTACTGCGCACCCAGCGCGGCGGCCGAGACCTGCATCGAGACTGCCGAGCTGTTTCTCTGCAACATCGCGCATATCTCCGCGGTTGAAGGTCTCGTGGTCAACGGGGATACGATTCACATCAACGGGTCGTTTGGCGGTACAAGCGTTACCGACCGCTGGTTTACATTCAAAAGCGAAATCCCGGATACCCTCTTTGCCAGCCTGGCTGGTCAAGGTCTTCACAGAGCAATCGAGATCGACGGCCTATTGCCCTCCGATCTTCGGATTGTGAAAGCATCTCGCAGCAATAACGGAAGCGAGATCATCCTCGAGACCAATCGCTTCGAGGCGCCGAATATGTTCGTCCTCAATCCAGCAAGGCAGATCAGCCAGCAGCTCGCTGCATGAAAAATGGGCCGGGCAGTCAAACTGCCCGGCCCACATCGGTTTCAATCAGCCAAATGAGGAGATGTTGACTGAAACTGATTGGCCCTTCGCTCAGCGGGTCGCATTGCCGAGAGAAAGGCCGCACATCGATGAGATCCTTGTAGGATCGTCTGCTCGTGATGGCTATAAAAAAGTTCATCCTATAAAAGCGTGATCGACGCGTCGTGCATGATTGACGCTGGAGGGAAAAAGATGAAGCTTCAAACGATGGACATCAGCCGTGAGCGCAAGACGCTCCTGGGCTGGATGCCGCACATGATCGGCCTCGCCTTCAATCTCGAACATTCTTACATGACCGTGCAGGAGGCCCAGAGCATCTTCGGCGATGACACTATCATCGCCTGCACGACCGGCGACGTCGTCTATTATGGCGAAGCTTATGCTCGGCTGCTGCAACCCGAGCGAAACTTCATTTTTCTGCATGAGCTGCTGCACGGAACGTTCTGCCACTCGGAGCGGATCCATCTCATCCGGTTGCAGCGCGGGCATCTCTACCTCGTGCTTGCAAACTGGGCGGCCGACGCGATCGTAAACGAGGCGATCATTTCCGATCCAGCAACACAGAACGCCGTTTTCACCGCGCCAACTTCGTTCAACATCATCCGAATGGCTTCGATCCACAGGGTCATGGCCGAAGCGATCGACTTTTCGCAGGCCACCCCGCCTCAGTCCTACTCGCGAGAAGCTCGCCTCGGCCTTCAGATGGAGGTCATCTACGGTTGGCTTGTCTGGGCTTACGAGGCCTGCCGGCAAAAGCGCAAAGATGAAAATTCTGAAGGTCCCGCCGAAGGGTCCGGCTCAGCTGCCACGGACGGCCAGGCGGGCGGAATTGACGCAGAAAACACCGATCAGCTGACGGAAATCGAGCGGATCGTACAAACCGAAACGGCCTGGGATCTGAAAGAACCTGACAGTGAAACCGGGACCGAAAATACGCTCAGTCATTCAGGGATGATCGAAAAAGCCAACGAGGCCATCGAGAAGGCCCGCGGCCAGCTGGAATCGATCATTCAGTCCATGAAGGTTCAAGGCATGGGCAAGGGCAGTGCCCTTCTATCTCTCGAGAACGACCTGCCAGAACCTGTCGTCCCGTGGAACACCATCATTCGCAGGCAGCTGATCCGCGATATCAATATCAACCTGCGCGACAGCTACACGCGCCTGAGCTCACCAGCGAGAGCATCCCTGGCCTTGCGGCGGCCTGTGCCATTCACGCCCGGCACCACCATCTTTAGCGATCGACCACGAATCCTATGCGTCGTCGATGTGTCAGGTAGTCATATCGACCAACTTCACCGCTGCTTTGCGGAAGTCTGGTCCATCGCTCGCATGAAAGATGCTGCGATCGATCTCGTGACGTTCGACCAGGGTGTCAGGCAAATCATCGAGATCAAGAACAGGCACGATTTCGATCGCATCGTAAACAGCCGTTTCGCCGGCGGCGGCGGAACCGATCTCGACGATCTCTTCGACCAGGTTCGAAAGATGCGCTCACCCTACAAGGCCATGATCATCATGACCGACGGATATCTGACCCCTCCAGAAGAAACAGAAGGGTTCTCCATTATCTGGGCGGTGACGCCGGGCGGTGCGACAGAAGGCCTCGAGGCATCCGGCACTGTCGTCAATATCCCCGACTACATGACCCTACAGCAAGCTGCATGAACGCGCACACTCTGCGCTGATCAGCCAAATTGCTGCGACGAATTTCGAGAAGGAAAAAGACATGAGCAACGCGCCCAAACTCACTCCGGGACAGGCCATTGAACGTATCATCCTGACGCTAGAGGGTTACTTCGAGATGCGTAAGGCAAATGCTCAGGTGAAGCGCCCCTCGCTTTACCTCGAAGGCGAGCCCGGTGTCGGCAAGACTTCCATTGCCCGGGCGGTCGCGAAGCATTTCAATTACCATTACGTTGAAATCCTCGCCAACCAGCGAAATCCCGATGACGTCGCCGGCGTGCAAATGCCCAATGTCGAAACTCAGACCACCGATTGGTATCGCCCCTCGTGGCTTCCAAAAACTGGTCCCGTGATCGTCGACGGGCATAAATACGATGGCACGCTGCTCTTCTTTGACGAACTCGCGGCGGCAGACGACCGCGTCCGCAAGCCTCTATTCTCGACCTTCCTGGAGTACCGCCTCAACGGCGAGAGCCTGCCGGAAAATACGATCGTCATGGGTGCCGGAAACTCCGCTGAAACAGGCACCATGGTTTTCGAGTTCGACAATGCCACTCGCGCGCGCTTCATCACGCTCAGCATCATCGCCGATTTCACCAGCTGGATGACCGATTACGCCACCGCACAAAACATTTCGCCGACGATCGTCGCTCTTCTCAAGGCGAATATCGGCATCTTCTGTGAGACCAAAGCGGCGCTCGAAAAACGGCGCGATCTCTACGGCAATCCCCGCAACTGGGAAGACTGCTCAGACCTTGAGAAAGCAATCATGCGGGAGCCAGGACAACGCAAGGACGAGAGCCGGCGCGCTGCGCTAAAATCGATGATCGGAGGGAAGGTCGGCGAAGCCAATGCCGAAACCTTTGATGCTGTTTTCGAGACTGTCGCTCAGATGACCAATCTCTTCGATCTTCTCCAGGCCAAGAAGGCCGGGAAACCGATCAAGAGCCTTCTGCCGAGCGAGATCTCGCAGCTTCATGCTCTCAGCTTCTCGATGATGGCCTATCCCACGGACATCGCATCCGGTCGCGAAATCTACGACCTGATGAAGGAGTTTCCGAGGGACTCCGATCTTCCGTTCCAAGACACCATTCCCGCGATCCACGAGACCATCCTGAAGAAACTGCGCAAGGCAGGGTTCAAGGACAAGGATCTGGCCGTCTTTCGCGAGGACACTGCAGCAACGGTGGACGAGTATCACGAAGGGCCGATCATCAAGATCGCGCTCTAACTCAGCGCCAACAAGATCACGTCGACACGGGAAGGGCCGCTCCACCGGAGCGGCCCTTTTTCTATTTCCATTCCAGGAGATCGCCATGAAGCTCCCACTCCATCCCGATTCCGACTGTGCCCGCATTCTGCGCTACCGCGAAGAGATACTGCAAAGCCTGCTTGCAGACATTTCC
>JAPYSD010000138.1 GCA_029936705.1 Croceicoccus sp.
GGCCGTCGCGGCGATCGCGGGGATAGCCGCCGCCCTTGCCGCGCGCGTTGTCGCGAGCCATTTCGCGCGGCGCATCCGACATCTCGATATGCACGCTTTCCTCGCCGCTTTCATCCTGCGCGGTGCGGGTCACGGCCTGCGCGAAACGGTCGGCGATGGCGCGCGGGACCTGGAAATGGGTCTCGTTACCGGCGATGCGGATCGCGCCCACCTCGTTGCGGGTGATGTGGCCGCGGCGGCACAGCAGTGGCAGGATCCAGCGCGGATCGGCGTTCTGCCTGCGCCCGATGTCCATGCGGAACCACACCGTGTCCTCGAAACCGGGCCGGTGGCGTTCCTTCTGCGCGGCGCGGCGCGCTTCGGGCGTGTCCTCGGTGATGTCCTCGGGCTGGGGCATGGCGGCGCGGTGTGCGCGGACCAGCGCGGCGGCGATATCCTCGGCCGAGCGTTCTTCCATGAGCTTCCTGGCGAGCGCGCGGTCCTCGTCGTCGAATTCCGCCGGTTCCAGCAGCGCCGCCAGCAAGCGGTCGCGGTCGTTCGCGCGGATCTGCTCAGGCGTGGGCGCGCCCATCCATTCCGCCTCGATCCGGGCGCCGCGCAGCATGGATTCGACGCGCCTGCGCCGCGGAAAGGGCACGATGATGACCGCCGTGCCCTTCTTGCCCGCGCGGCCGGTGCGGCCCGAACGATGCTGCAGCGTTTCGGCGTCGCGCGGAATCTCGACATGGACGACCAGCGACAGGGTCGGCAGGTCGATACCGCGCGCGGCGACGTCGGTCGCGACGCAGACCCGGGCGCGGCGGTCGCGCAGCGCCTGCAGCGCCTGGTTGCGCTCGCTCTGCGAATGTTCGCCCGACAGGGCGACGACGGCAAAGCCGCGCTCCTGAAGCGTCGCGTGGAGGCGGCGCACATTGTCGCGCGTGGCGCAGAACAGGATCGCGGTCTCCGCCTCGTGCAGGCGCAGCAGGTTGACGACCGCCGCCTCGATCTCGGCCGGGGCCACGGTGACCGCCTTGAACGCGATATCACCGTGCCCGCGCGTGTCGCCCGCGGTCGAGATGCGCAGTGCGTCGCGCTGGTAACGCTTGGCCAAAGATACGATCGGGGCGGGCATGGTGGCCGAGAATAGCAGCGTGCGGCGGCTGGCGGGCGTCGCGTCGAGGATCTCTTCCAGGTCCTCGCGGAAGCCCATGTCCAGCATCTCGTCCGCTTCGTCGAGAACGACGGCGCTCAGCCGCGAGAGGTCGAGCGCGCCGCGTTCGAGGTGGTCGCGCAGGCGGCCGGGCGTGCCGACGACGACATGCGCGCCGCGCTGCAGGTTGCGGCGCTCCTTGGACGGGTCCATCCCGCCGACGCAGGTGGTGATGCGCGCGCCGGCCTTGGCATAGAGCCACTCCAGCTCGCGCCCGACCTGCAGCGCCAGTTCGCGCGTGGGGGCGATGACAAGCGCCAGCGGCGATCCTGCCAGTTCGCCGAAGCTGCCCAGCAGTTCGGCGGCCAGCGACAGGCCGAAGGCGACGGTCTTGCCCGACCCCGTCTGCGCCGAGACGATGAGGTCGCGGTCCTGCGCTTCGGGCGCCAGTACGGCGGCCTGCACCGAGGTGGGTGCTTCATAGCCGCGTTCGGCAAGCGCTTCGCCAAGAAGGGGCGGGAGGTTGTTGAAAGTCATAAGGCCTAAAATACAGGGGCCGGTCGCTGGGGCGGCAGGCGGAATGAATGGGGGCATTGCGTGCGCGAGAGGGCCGATGCCGGACCGCTGGAAATCGCAATGGAAGGGCCGTCATCGCGGCCGTTGCGGCGCCCCATACAGGGTTCGCGCCGGTTTGGCTTCAAGAATCTTTTGGCCTGCCCCACGCATGCGGTAAAACAGCCCCGCCCATGCCGCGGACGCTCACCCAGAAAGGCCTATAGCCTGCAGGCCGGCGTTGATCGCGCACTCGTCGCTGGACAGCGCCAGCCACGGATCGCCTGCCCGGAACGCGGCCACCGGCATCGGATTGACCCGGATCGCCTGCATAAGGGCGTCACGCCTGGCGTCTTCGGACAGGGCGGCAAAGGCGTCCCAGTCCCACGGCTCGCCCGCGGCGTCGTGGTGCAGCCAGCCCAGTTCTCGCACCCGGCGGACCACTTCGTCAAGGTCGTCCATCCTCGACAGCAGGCTGCCGCGCCAGTCGGCGAGGCGGCAGAACACGAAGCTGCCCCCGCCCTGCCAGCCGATCCGGCGCGAAATGCCCACGCCGTCACCCGCGATGACGCGCTTCATCCGCTCCAGCGTGATCGGACCGGCATAATCCATCTGCTCCATCCCGATCCAGCGGCGGCCCAGCTTGTGCGCGGCGGCGCAGGTGCTCCCCGATCCGGCGAAGAAATCGAGCACGATGTCGCCGGGATCGCTCGAAGCCTCGATGATGCGCTTCAGCAGCGCTTCGGACTTCTGGCCCTTCACGTCCGGGGTGCCCAGCAGCTTCGACACGCTCTCGCCCGCATAGGAAGTGATGGCGACCGAGTTCAGCCGGTCATAGCTGCTGGCGTTCCACACGTCCTCTATCGGGTAGCGGGCGGGCAGGCCGATGCCTTGAGCCGCCTTCATCACGCGCCGCACCGCCGCTTTGGCCAAACCCTCGCCCTCCAGCACCGCGGAAAGCTCCGCAGCCTCGGCAGGCTTGAAGCGCGGGGCGAAATCGTCGGGGCCCAGGCACGCCTTGTTGAACTTCATCTGCGCGGCATCGCGGCTGTAGAACAGGATCGTGTCGTGGTTGCGGATGAAGTTCCTTGCCCGCGTCTTGAAGCCCGACAGCCAGCCGATCCGCCAGATGATCTCGCGCTGGAAATTGGCGGGGCCGAACACCTCGTCCATCAGCACTTTCAGATAATGCGCCTCGTTATGGTCGATGTTCACATAGATGCTGCCGTCAGGCGCAAGCAGGTCGCGCGCATAGAGCAGGCGGTCGCGCATGAAGCCGAGCCAGTCGGCCCGCGTGAACCGGTCGTGATAGGCGAACGTGCCGCTGGCCGTGTTGTACGGCGGGTCGATGTAGATCAGCGTGACCTGCCCGCGATAGCGGCGGCGCAGCGCGGCCAGCACCTGCAGGTTCTCGCCCTGGATCAGCAGGTTGTCGCGCACCGTCAGCTCGCGGCAGGGCGCGACGTCCGCCTGCTCGCCCCAGCGCTCGAACCCCTGCAGCAGCTTGGGCGCCAGCAGCCGCGTAACTTCATCAGGGTTGTCGGCGGGATCATGATAGAGGCAGCGGCCGGTCCGTCCCTCGTGCCCCATCCCGCCTTCCAGCCACGCCCCCCGCCCCGGCCATTCTAGCGAAACCCCGCCGCCGCGTCCCGCCCCTGCCGGCGCAGGCAGGTCGGCGAGGAAATCCGCCGTCCCGTCCTGCTGGTGCGAAGCCTGCTGCATGATCAATGGGTGGCGTTCGCGGCAGCGGCGGTCAACCGGCGGCGAGCACTTGCCCCCACCGAGCGGTATTACCCGAAATCTTAACCGTTGCCCGGCATAGATGCAGGCGGATCAACTTGAAGGAGAACCGCTATGATCACTGCAATGGCCATTCTAGGCACCGGCATCAGCTTCGTCGCTTCCGTCTGGGCAACCAAGCAGATCGCCGCCCGCGACACTGCCAAGGCCGCTGCCTGAGCGATCTTCGGGCGCCGGGCCATTGTCCGGCGCCCAGCACCCTGCCCCCCTCTGGCCAGCTATGACCGGCCCGCTATGACGGTCCGTACCGATGGGTCAGGTCGACCGTACTGACCTTACCAAGCTTGCGCCCCTGCACCCGCAGCCATTCCCTGGCAGAGCGGCGCCCCGCGCAATGCAGCGTGATCAGCATCCGCCACACCGGCAGCATCTTGGATTCGGGGTCCATGCCCGCCAGCAGCGTCTGGTCGTGAATCTCGTGAATGCGCAGCCGTTGCAGGCTGCCCAGAAAACCGCCCTCGGGCGCCAAGGGCAGCACCGCCTTCTGCATCAGGTCCAGCCCGCGCAGTTCCTTTACCAGCGTCTGGTTGAAGCCCAGTTCGGTGATGCGATTGGCGATGCCCGTCGTCGTATGCGGGGTCGCGTCGCGCGTGATCGGGTTGATGGTGACCAATAGCAGATCGTCGTTCGCGCTTTCCTGCACCAGCGGGATCA
Organism: Croceicoccus sp.; assembly: GCA_029936705.1. GTDB lineage: Bacteria > Pseudomonadota > Alphaproteobacteria > Sphingomonadales > Sphingomonadaceae > Croceicoccus. Next base: position 4,139 of record JAPYSD010000138.1, read on the forward strand.
GCGGCGGATTGGCGCTGTATCCGCCATCCCAGTAATCCGTACCGCCGATCGAGACCGGCGGAAACAGCAGCGGCAGACAGGCCGATGCCAGCAGCGCATCGGCGGTCAAATCGTCGTTACGAAAGATATGCGCCCCGCCCGTGCGCGCATTGGTGGCCGACACGAAGATCAGCGGCGCATCGGCGGACCGGATCGCTTCGAAATCCACGAATTCCTCGATCAGGCGGCGCAATATGTCCTGCGCGCCGCGTCCCATCTGCGGTGAGGACGGCAGCGCATAGTCCCCCAGGACCGCGGTCCACCATTCGCTGATCGCTTCGAAGGCCAGGGGGAACGCCTCTGCCATGGGCAGCAGCGGCCCGGCTTCGCGGCCCGACCGGTTTAGCGCTTTCCAGAACGCCCACAGCCGTTTGCCCGCCGCTTCCGGCCCGCCAAGCGCCAGTCCCGATGCCAACACGGCGGCGTTCACCGCGCCCGCGCTTGCCCCGCTGACCGCGCCGATGCGAATGTCGGGCTGCTCCAGCAGGAAATCGAGGACGCCCCAGGTGTACGCACCATGCGCGCCCCCGCCCTGAAGCGCCACGTCGAGGTTATGGACCGGTGTCGGCATGGCTCGCTCCGTTTATGCTGCACTGCGGCATAGGCAAGGCCGCGTCCGGTTGCAATCAGCAGCTCGTTCAGCTGACGATGGCTTCCAGGACGGCAAGCGTCCCCTCACCCGCGTCGAAGCGCGTCCTGGCGCCCGAGGGCAGGCTGAGCTGGTTCGTGACATGGCCGATATTGGCGCCGATGCAGGCGGGCACGCCCAGCCCGCCCAGATGATGGCGCATGACATCGGCGACCGAGACACTGTCCGCGCCGCCGGGTGAGCAGCCGGTGCATTGGCCAAAGATCACGCCCGCGACGCGGCCGAGCATCCCCGACAGGGCAAGCTGGCTCATCATGCGGTCGATCCGGTACGGCGCTTCGCCCACGTCCTCCAGGAACAGCACGGCCCCGGTCATGTCCGGCATCCAGGGTGTACCGACCAGCGCCGACAGGACCGAGAGATTGCCGCCAAGCAGCCGCCCTTCGGCCCTGCCCGGCGTCAGCACCTCGAACGCGGGGGCGGGATTGCCCGTTTTGCGCCGCAAATCCAGCACCGGTCCTGCGCCCGCGAAGGCGAGCCACCAGAGGCTGTTCCAGCTGTCGACGGACCAGCGTCCCCCGGCATTGGGCGCATGGATCGTGGGGAACCCGGCCCTTTCGGCAAAGGCCAGATGCAGCGCGGTGATATCGCTGAAGCCGATCATCAGCTTGGGATTGGCGCGGATCAGGTCCCAGTTCAGCAGCGGCAGAATGCGCGCGCTGCCCCACCCGCCGCGCACCGCGAACAGCGCGCGGACCGCGGGGTCGGCATACATCGCGTTGATATCGGCGGCGCGCTGCTCGTCGGTTCCTGCAAGATACCCCTCGACCGCGCCAACATTCGGCGCCAGTCGCGGCACCAGCCCCATGCCCCGGATCGTCGCCGCGACCTCGTCAATGCGCGAGGGATCGTCGAGCGGGCTGGCCGGCTCGACCAGCGCGACGGTATCGCCGCTGCGCAACCTGGGCGGCAAAACGCGCGGCTTCGCAGCCCCGGCAGGTGCCGCAATACCGACAGAACCGGCAAGCGCGCCCGCCAAAGCCAATCGCGGTACCTGCCCCAAGATCATCCGGCGGTTCGCCATTGCCCCGTTACGCTGCATCGGCACGACGTAGCACCTGTCTTGAAGCTGGCAAATGCGTCAGGGGTAAGTGGGAAGCGAAATGGCGGGTCAGTTCGGAGCTGTGCCCACCATAGATCGGTCTTCAACGTTCAGGCGGCGCTGGCGAGGGCCGAAACCTGCACCCCGCGCCTTGAAACGTTGATCCTTTCGACCTCAACCGCCTTCGACGATTGCGTCGACGATAACGTAGGTTTCCGGCCCGTAGCGCACCGTCACCTGGTCGCCATCGCGCGTGCTGTCGAAGTCCCAGCCCGCGGAACCGTCCGCTTCGGAACTGTCGGCGCCGTATGGGTCGGTTCCCTTGAAATATATCGCCCGTTTCATCCCGTCGGGCTTGGTCACCTCGACCAGGGTGGTGCCGTCCTCGCCCCAACGGCGCTTGACGCCCGCCTGGCAGGTCTGCTCGGGCGGTCCATTGCCAAAACCGCACTTGACCGGCGCTGTCGCGTTGTACCCCGTGACCGGGTCTGCCGGATCGGGCATCTCCTCGACCATGGCCGTTTCCGATCCGCCATCCATGCTGGACGCATCGGACGGAATGGAAACCAGCACTACGCCATCGACCTCGCCCACGATATTGCCGCCAAGGGCGGAGGCGGAAGCCTCGTCGGGGCATCCGACCAGCGTGGCGGTGTGATCGAGGTAATTCGCGGTGGCGGCACTTTCGCCCAATCGGCGGCATACGTCGCCCGAGGACGGATAGCCGTCGCCAAACGCTGCGACACTATCCGGCCACTGGTACGGCTGGACTTCAGCTTCACCTTCGGTCCCTCCGCACGCTGACAGGATCGCAAGCGCGAGGACGGAAATGTAGGGCAGGCGCCGCATGTGCGCCGCCTGCCCCGATATTCCGGCCCTCAGCGGCATTTCGGGTGCTGCCCGATGTCCCTGAGGTCATAGAAATGCCCGTCGGCAATCGTCACCTGGACACATTGGCGGGACTGTGGGCGCCACTGAATGGAATAGCGGGTGTTGCCCGAAGTGAAATTGTCGACCTGGCGGAAACCGCGTTCTTCCAGTGTCGACATGCCGCCGGCCGCCCTCGCGCCCTTCAGATCCTTGAAATGGGCAGCTTCGCTGTATCCGCCGTGATCGTGATGGTGGCTGAGATTGGCATTTCGCTCGTCTATGCCCGCGGAATAGCCTTTCGAATACGCATCCGAGCGATCGTAATTGTCGAAGGACGCGTAGTGGATGCCGTCCTGGTATCCGCGTTCGTACTGGGCTTCGTCTTCACGGTCGGAATAATGCTTGTTGTCGTCGTGGTGATGTGACTTGTGGCTGAGCAAAGCGCCCAGCAATGCGGCGCCTGCGACCACTCCGACCGCGGCAGCCGCATCGTTGCCCTTGTGATGGCCGCAATCCTGGTCGGTGGCGTCATTGATGGTCATGACGCGGCCGTCGTATACTTCGACCGTGACGCAATCGTCGTCCGCTTCGTCCCACCAATAGCTGTTCACATATCCCGAACTGTTCTTGTGGGTAGAGACATGGGAAAATCCCCGCTCCCGCAACTGCCCTTCCGCATCGCGCCCCAAGGACCCGTTGATATAGGACAGGTCCCTCGCTTTCTCAGCCAGGACCGGCGCGGATGCCATCGACAAGGCCGCTGCGCTTGCGACCAGAACAGGTATGCTCCTAACCATCAGATATCTCCCTCCAGTTCCGCAGAATATTCGAGTGATACTTTAGGCCCATACCATATTCTTGAATTTACTGGAATGCCGAGTCCCTTTTTCAATTATTTTCAGACAAGCAAGTTTAGCCGTCGCGACCATTTCTTGTCTGCTGGCAGACACCTTCCGTTCTTCTCGCCCGGTAGGATCGTATAGGCTGGAAAGGACACGACCACTTAGCCTGCATACGGCGGTCCGACGTGGATGAGCTTTCGGCTGGATGGTGTGTCCGAATAGAATTTTCGGAAGATGCGCAGGAGCCAGGCGTGTATTGTCAGGGCCACACCTCGTTACAGGGTTTGACTGTGGCTAAAGCTACGCGATGCTGAGCGGCACTTATCTCTGCTGGGCCACGCTTGTGTCGAAGTTCCGCACGACGCTGTACGAACCGCAGCGAGGCATTTCATCACCCGCAGACGCCAGATCGAAGCTGTCGAATGTTTGCTATTACCGGAGAAGGATGGTGCCGCTTACAGGACTCGAACCTGTGAC
>JAPYSD010000139.1 GCA_029936705.1 Croceicoccus sp.
TCGCAGGACTGCTGATCACCGCGACGGTCGAGGATCTTGTGCCCGAGGCCGACCAGCCGGGTGCCCCGCGCCGCATTTCCAGCCCTGCCTTTGCAATCGGCTTCGTCCTGCTGCTGCTGATGTCGGCCTATCTGGGCTGAACTGGACCCCGAGGGGCCGGCTTAGACGAACCCCCAACGCCTCGCCCGGTGTCGGCACCGCCCTGCCCTGCCGGCCCCGCCTCGTCCCGGACCAAGACGGAGCCGCGCTCGTTGAACTGGTAAAAGGAGACTTCCATGACCCAGACAACCGAAATGATCCACGAAGACAATCTTCCCGGCCACGAATCGGCGCTGGACCGCAAACCGCAATGGCAGCCGCACTTTCCCGGATCGGGGCGGGTGAAGGGCAAGGTCGCAATCGTCACCGGGGCGGACAGCGGCATCGGGCGCGCCGTCGCCGCGCTGTATGCGCGCGAGGGTGCGAAGGTGGCGATCGTCTACCTGCTCGAGGATGACGACGCGGAAAAGACCCGCTCCATCGTCGAAAACGAAGGCAGCGAGGCGATCTGCATCAAGGCGGACATCGGATCTCAGAAAATGTGCGAGCGCATTGCGGAGCAGGTTCTGGAGCGTTTCGGCGCGATCGACATATTGGTGAACAACGCGGGCGAACAGCATCCCGACGACGATATCACCGACATTACCGAGGAACAGCTGCGCCGCACGTTCCAGACGAACATCTTCGGCATGTTCTTCATGACGCAGGCCGTGCGCCCGCACCTGAAGGCCGGGTCGGCCATCGTCAATTGCACCAGCGTGACGATGTACAAGGGCAGCTCCTCGCTCCTCGACTACAGTTCGACCAAGGGCGCGATCACGGCCTTCACCCGCTCGCTGAGCGAGAACCTTGTCGGTGACGGCATTCGGGTGAACGCGGTCGCTCCGGGGCCGATCTGGACCCCGCTCAACCCCTGCGGCGGCGCGGACGAGGAAAAACTGAAGCACTTTGGCGAGGGAACACCGATGGGCCGTCCGGGCGAACCGAACGAGGTCGCCCCCGCGTTCCTGTTCCTGGCCTGCGAGGATTCCAGCTATATGAGCGGGCAGGTGCTGCACCCGAACGGCGGGATCATCGTCAACGGGTAAGCCGCTCTGCGAGCTAGATATCGGGCAAGGCCTGGTCGGCGAACCCCCAGCCGGCCAGGGTCTTGCCCGACGCGCGTTTCAGCAGTTCGTCCGCGTCGCCGATGGTCCAGCGGTGGGCGTTGTCGATGCCTTTCAGCTCGTCCCAGCCGATGGGGGCGGCCACGGGGGCACCGCTGCGCGCCCTCGCCGAATAGGGCAGAACCGCGGTGCTGCCGCGCTGGTTGCGCAGCCAGTCGATAAAGATTCTGCCCTTGCGCTTCGCCTTGCTCATGGTCGCGGTGAAGCGGTCAGGCTCCGCCACGCTCAGCGCCTCGGCAAAGCGGCGGGAGAAGTCCTTATGCACGGCCCAGTCGTGCCCCGGGTTCAGCGGCACGACGACATGCACGCCCTTTCCCCCCGACAGCATCGCGAAGCTGATCAGCCCGATGTCCGCCAGCCGCGCGCGAATGTCCTGCGCCGCCGACTTGACCGCGCCAAAGTCCAGCCCCTCGTCCGGGTCGAGGTCGAAGATCATCCTGTCGGGCGCCTCGACATCGTCGGTCCGGCTGGCCCAACCGTGAAATTCGATCGTTCCCATCTGCACGCATTGCAGGATGCCGCGTGCATCGTCGACATACAGGTAATCCTCCGTCCCGCCGTCCTTCTCCGCGATGGGCACATGGTGCACGCCGTCTCCGAAACCGCCGCTGTCGTGTTTCTGGAAGAAGCACTTCTTCGCCCGCCCCTGCGGACAGCGGACAAGGCTGACGGGGCGCCGGGCGGCGAACGGCAGCATGATGCCCGCGACCGCCTCGTAATAATCGGCAAGTTCGCCCTTGGTCTGGCCGGAATCGGGGAAGACCACGCGGTCGCGGCTGGATATCTTGACCTCGGCGCTGGGTGACGGGGTCCTGGACGGTTTTTCGGGCGTGACGTCGCCTGCGTCCTTGTCGGACCGCAGGCCCAGGAAGCTGCCGTGCCGGACGTTGCCGTCCGCGGTGAATTCGGCGAAGGCGATCTCGGCGACCAGTTTGGGCGTGACCCAGGTGACGCCCCTGCTCGACGGCTTGTCCACCTCGGCGGGCGGGGTCTTGCGCTCCAGCCGCTTCGTCTTCGCGGCCAGCATGTCGAGATCGTCGCCGGAAAAGCCGGTGCCGACATTGCCCTTGTAGACGAGCCCGTCACCCTCGTTCTGCGCCAGCAGCAGCGAGGCGAAGGGGCGGCCCCTGGCGCTGCTCTTCTTCCAGCCGATGATGACGAATTCCTGCCGCCGCGTGCACTTGATCTTCAGCCAGCCCTTGCTGCGCGCGTGGCGATAGGGCGCGTCGATCTTCTTCGAGATGATACCTTCCTGCCCCGCCTTGCACATCGCGCCGTAAAGCTTCTCGCCCGCTCCGATGACGTGATCGGCAACATGGACCGGTGGCCCTGCGTCCTTGAGCAGCGCCTCCAGCCGTTCCTTGCGCTCGATATTGGTCAGCTTTCCCAGGTCCTCCCCGTTCAGCTCCAGCAGGTCGAAGGCGTGAAACTGCAGCCTGTCGTCCGCGCCCTGCGATCCGTGCCCGCGTTTCAGCACCTGCTGCAGGGTCGAGAAATCGGGATTGCCCTTGCTGTCGGCGGCGACGATCTCGCCATCGATCAGGCAGGGCGGCAGGTCCAGTTCGCGCAGCACGGCGACAAGCGGCCCGAACTTGTCGGTCCAGTCCTTGCCGCTTCGCGTATAGACCCGCACGTCGTCGCCCTTGGCGGCGATCATCGCGCGATAGCCGTCGAACTTGATCTCGTGCATCCAGCCGTTGCCTGCCGGGACATCGCCGACCAGCGTGGCCAACTGCGGCTTGCGAAATCCGGGCAGCTTCGCATCGGACTTTGCAGCGCTTTTGCGGGACGGCTTGGTCTTTGCCGAATTGCGCTTCGATGCCTTCGCCATTTCGGCCTTGAACGCATCGCCGCTCTTGTCCTCCAGCGAGTATTCGCCCTGCTTGTCCGCCTCGATCTCTGCCATCGAGCGGCCGGTCAGCACGCTGGTCAGTTCGCGGTCGACAAGCGCGTCGCCCTCCTCTGCAAATTCGTCGTCCAGCTTGCGCAGCAGCCAGTTCTCCCGCTTTTCTCCCGGCTTTTTCTTCAGCCTTATCAACAGCCATTCGCCCTTCATCCGCTCGCCCTGCAGGATGAAGTGGAGATGCCCCTTCTCGATGTCCTTCGCGCTCTTGCCCTTGATCGGTGCCCAGGTGCCGCGGTCCCACAGCATTACGGTGCCGCCGCCATATTCGTCCTTGGGTATCGTACCCTCGAACGTGCCGTAGGAAATCGGGTGATCCTCGGTCCTGACGGCCAGCCGCTTGATGTCGGTATCGGGCGATGGCCCCTTGGTGACGGCCCAGCTCTTGTACACGCCGTCCATTTCCAGCCGCAGGTCCCAGTGCAGCCGCGTCGCATCGTGTTTCTGCACCACGAATTTCGCGTCGGTGCCCGCCTTGGCCGCTTCACCGCGCGGTTCGGGGGTCTTCGCGAAGTCACGCTTGGCGTTGTATTCGGCAAGAAGGTCAGATTTGCTGGTCATCGTTTTCCCTGCCCAGTCTGCGTTCGTCGCGGCCAAACCATCCCTCTACCACCCGCAGCAACGTGATCATGGCGGTGCTGGCGATGGTCAGGACGGCGACCAGCGGCCATTGCGCGGCGCCGCATGCGATGCCCAAAATCGTCGCGAGCCACAGATGCGCCGCGGTCGTCAGATTGTGCACGCGGCCCTTGCTGAACACGATCAGCCCGGCGCCGATGATACCGATGAAGGCGCCCGCCGCCTCGAACACGCGCAGCGGATCCATGCGCGGTCCGTCAAGCTGGTGGTAAAGCGCCATGACGGACACGACGGTTGCCGCCGCCGATACGCAGATCAACCCGTGGGTGCGCATGCCCGCCGCATGCCCCCGCCATTCGCGGTCCAGCCCCAGCAGCAGCCCAAGGACTGCAGCCACGCCCAGACGGGCGATCATGTCCCAACCCATCCAGTGAAGGGGCGTAGCGGCGTTCAGCTCCATGGCTTCAGGCCGATTTCTTCTTTGCGCTGGCGGACTTGGTGGACGTCTTGCGCTTGGCCGCAGTCTTGCCCGCCGACTTGCCCTGCGGCTTTTCGCCATCGACCGATTTCTTCAGCGCGGCCATCAGGTCGATCACGTTCGATCCGTCCGCCTCGGCAGGCTCGTCGACATCTTCCAGGATTTTGCCCCCGCCCTTCGCCTTCGCCTTCTTGTCGATCAGCTTGCGCAGCGCCTCGACATAGCGGTTCTCGAACTCCGACGCATCGAACGGGGCGGATTTCTTCTCGATCAGGCTGGTGGCAAGGTCGAGCAGCTCCTTGTCCGGCTTGTCGGCGCCGATCTCGGTAAAGAACGACTGCCCCTTGCGCACCTCGTCCGCATAGCGCAGCGTTTCCAGCAGCAGCCCCTTGCCGCAGGGTTTCAGCGCGACCAGCTTTTCCTGCCCGCGCACGGACAGCTGGCCCAGCCCGATCTTCCCCGCCTGCCGCAGTGCGTCGCGCAATACGATGAAGGCTTCCTCGGCAAGATCGTCGGCGGGCGCGACGTAATAGGGTTTCTCGAAATAAAGGGGGTCGATCTCGCAGGCGTCGACGAACTGGACCAGTTCCAGCGTACGCTTGCTCTCGATCTTGACGGCCTCGATCTCCTCCTCGTCGAGGATGACGTAATTGCCCTTCGAGACTTCGTACCCCTTGACGATCTCGTCCCGGTCGATCGGGCCGATGCCCTGCACCACCTTTTCATAGCTGATGCGCTTGCCGCTGGGTTCGTGGATCTGGTTGAAGCTGATCTTCGCCCCGGTCTTCGTCGCCGAATAGATCTCCACCGGTATGCTGACCAGCGCCAGCCTGATCTGCCCCTGCCAATATGCCCTTGCCGCCATGCCGCTTTCCCCTTTCAGCAATGCAATCGCCAGCAGTGCCCATGGGTTCCTTGAACGGCGTTCGACGCCGGATGACGCGGCCCCCTCTTTCTTTGGGCGGATCGACCGAGGCGGCAAGGTCTGGCCTGCGCGCAACTGGATATCGACGGGGCTGGCGCAAATGGCTAGGGCGTGCGGCATGACGAACCAGATCACCATTCGCCGCCCCGACGACTGGCACGTACACCTGCGCGATGGCGCGATGCTGAACGCGGTCGCCGCCTATACCGCGCGGCAGTTCGGGCGGGCGATCGTCATGCCCAATCTCTCGCCTCCCGTCACCACGGTACAGGCGGCAGAGGCCTATCGCGCGCGGATCATGGACGCGGTGCCGCAGGGGATGGACTTCACCCCGCTGATGACCTGCTACCTCACCGACGGGGCCGACCCTGCCGAGATCGAACGCGGTTTCCAGACCGGCGTGTTCACCGCGTGCAAGCTTTACCCCGCCAACGCCACGACCAATTCGGCGCATGGCGTGACCGACATCCGCAAGCTGACCGATGTGCTGGAAACAATGCAGCGCATCGGCATGCCGCTACTGATTCATGGCGAGGTGACGGATGGCGACGTCGACATCTTCGACCGCGAGGCCGTGTTCATCGAACGCACGCTTGCCCCGCTGGTGCGCGATTTTCCGGCGCTGAAGATCGTGCTGGAGCATATCACGACTGCCGATGCGGTCGAATTCGTCGAAGCCAGCGGTCCGCAAGTCGCGGCGACGATCACGCCGCAGCACATGATCATCAACCGCAACGCGATCTTTGCGGGCGGCATCCGGCCGCACAACTATTGCCTGCCCATCGCCAAGCGCGAACGGCACCGGCTGGCGGTGCGCGGGGCCGGCGTTTCGGGCTCGGCGAAGTTCTTCCTTGGCACGGACAGCGCTCCGCATGAGATCGACCGCAAGGAAAGCGCCTGCGGCTGCGCGGGTATCTTCAACGCGCCCTATGCGATCGAGACCTATGCCCAGGTGTTCGAGGAGGAAGACGCCCTCGACAAGCTGGAGGCATTCGCCTCGCTGAGCGGTCCCGCCTTTTACGGACTGCCGATGAACGAGGGCACGGTGACGCTGGAGCGGGCCGACCATCCGGTGCCCGCAACGCTGGGCGAAGGCGAGACCTGCGTCGTGCCTTTCCACGCGGGCGAAACGCTGCGCTGGAAGCTGGCCGAATAGCCGGAAATCGGCAGATTACCGGGCATTTTCGCCCGGTTCATGACAATTGCAGGAAGTTCGAAACCTTCACCCACCGCAGCCGTTAGGCAAGCGAAAGGTGAACCAATGCCCCGATTGATCGTTGTCTCGAACCGCGTCGCGGATATCCATTCATCGAACGCCGCCAGTTCGGGCGGGCTTGCCATGGCGATGGCGGGCGCGCTGAAGGCGGAAGGCGGCGTCTGGCTGGGCTGGAGCGGCGAGACCACCAACGACGGCGACGGCCCTCCACAATTTTCCACCGTCGAGAATGTGACCCTGGCCAAAATCGACCTGTCGCAGCAGCATGTCGAGGAATATTACAACGGCTATGCCAATCGCACGCTATGGCCGCTGTTCCATCACCGCACCGACCTGACCGCGTACGAGCAGTCGTTCAGCGAATCCTATCTCGACGTCAATCGCACCTTTGCCAAGGCGATCCGATCGTTCGTCGAGCCGGACGACGTGATCTGGGTGCAGGACTATCATTTGATCCCGCTGGGCCGCGAATTGCGGGCGCTGGGCGTAGACAATCGCATCGGCTTCTTCCTGCACATCCCGTGGCCCGCGCGCGAGCTGTTCGTCACCCTGCCGCAGCATTCGGACCTGGTGTGGTCGCTGTTTGGCTATGACTTGGTCGGTTTCCAGACGGAAAAGGACCTGACGGCGTTCCGCGACTATTTCCAGACCGAGCTGAAGGCCAAGCCCGACGACGAGGGGCTGATCGACCTGTTCGGCAGGCGGTTGATGGCGCGCAGCTATCCGATCAGCATCAATCCGTCGGAAATGGTGGAGCTAAGCGAAACCGAGGCCGCCGCGACCAGCTTCCGTCGCATGCGCGAGGGCAACAAGGACCGCAAGATCCTGCTGGGTGTCGACCGGATCGATTATTCCAAGGGGCTGCTGCACAAGCTTGCCGCCTATAACCGTTTTCTCGAACGCTATCCCGAGCGGCGCGGCACGGCCAGCCTGTTCCAGATCGGCCAGCCAAGCCGCAGCCTGGTCGAGGAATACCAGGACCTGGGCGAGGAACTGGTGGCCGAAGCAGGGCGGATCAACGGGCGGTTCGGGCGGCTCGACTGGACGCCGCTCAGCTATCACACGCAGTCGTATGGCAGGGACGCGCTCGCCGGGATCTACCGGGCGGCGGATGCCTGCCTGGTCACGCCGCTGCGCGACGGCATGAACCTGGTCGCCAAGGAATTCGTCGCGGCGCAGGACCCGGAGGATCCGGGCGTCCTACTGCTGTCGCGCTTTGCCGGCGCGGCGGAGCAATTGACCGAGGCGGTCTTCCTCAACCCCTATGACAAGGAGCAGAGCGCCGAGGCGATTGCGCAGGCGCTCGACATGCCGCTGGAAGAGCGCAAGGAACGCTGGCGCGCGATGTTCGACACGATCTCGAAATCCAGCCTGACTGCCTGGAAGGACAATTTCATGGCGGACCTCAAGCACGAGGATCGGCCCGATACGCCCGAACGGGCCGATGTCTATGCGTTCTGATGCCGTTCGGTATCGCTGAAGCCGCCCTGCGCTGCCGCATGCCTTTCCGCGCCGCGACCGCCCGCCAGCCGGTCCGCCGTCGCGATCAGCGACAGATGCGACAGCGCCTGCGGGAAATTGCCAAGCTGGATATGATCCTCCGCCGATAGCTCCTCGGCCAGCAGGCCGAGATCGTTGGCGCGGTCCAGCAGCCGTTCGAACAGCTCCCTCGCATCGTCCTTGCGGCCCTGCGCGTGATAGGCATCGGCCAGCCAGAAGCCCGCCGCGACGAAGGCGC
>JAPYSD010000692.1 GCA_029936705.1 Croceicoccus sp.
GCGTCAGGCTGTCCATGACGCGGACGAACGGAATGATGCCGCTGGTCTTGCCATTGAGGCCCACCGGCTCGCCGATGCCGCGGACATTGCCCCAGTAGGTTCCGATGCCGCCGCCCTTGGAAGCGAGCCACACGTTCTCGTTCCAGGTGTTCACGATGCCGTTGAGGCTGTCGCTCACGGAGTTGAGGTAGCAGCTGATCGGAAGGCCGCGTCCGGTACCGCCATTGGATAGAACGGGCGTCGCCGGCATGAACCAGAGGTTCGAGATATAGTCGTAAAGGCGCTGCGCGTGATCCTGGTCGTCTGCATAGGCATCCGCGACGCGGGCGAAAAGGTCCTGGTACCGTTCGTCAGGCAGCAGATACCGGTCGGTAAGGGTTTCCTTGCCGAAGTCGGTCAGGAGTTCATCGCGTGCTTCGTCGATCTTGATATCGAAGCGCCGTTCGGCGATGTCCCTCGAACTGCGAGCGGGCGTTTTGTCGCTCATACCAGCTTCGACAGCCGCAGCGGTGAGCGTGGCAATATCGCCTTCGTCCAGCAATACGCTGGCGTCGATGAGGTCACTGCCTTCCTCGGCAATCTTGGTCTGGTCGTTCATCTGCATTTCCTTGATCAAATGGAGGTCATCGGAACGATGCCGAAGCCCTTGCCCTTTTCCTCCACGGCCTCATCCCAAAGCCATGCACTGCGATAGCGCTTGCCGCCGATGAGGCTGGTTTCAGCCACGCGGCCTTCGCCGTCGTGGATGATCGAATATGTGCCAATCCGGTCGCCTCCCTCGAAGGATTCCCGGTCGCGGTACACGCAACCGTCCTTGAGGAAGGCGTAAACGAGTACGCTCAATCGAGAGCTCCCGTTTTCCAGATCGCCGCGATCCGGCGTGCGAGTTCTTCATCGAAGAAGACGCCGATCCGGTGAGTGGTCTCGCCGCCCTTTTCGTCCTGGACGATGCCTTCCAGCAAGATGGCCTTGCCGTCATCATCCTCTTCGATCGAGATCGAGGTCTCGCGCGAAGTGACGTCGGCACCGGTGAGGCTGAACAGATGAATGGCTCCATCCAGCTTCTGGCCTTTCTCGTCGACTTCGAAAACGCGGATGAACGGGGCGCTGGGTGTGGCGCTGTGATCGCCTAGGTCGCCTTCGCGAGCGGCGACCTCGAGCTCTTCTTTCACGCGCGTCGAGAGGTTCTCGCCCTCGCGCAGGGTGAAGATCGAGATCGGGCGGGTTTCACCGATGCGCATTTCCATACGCAGTTGGCTTGGCATTTTAGGATACTCCTTCAACAAAATTCGATTTAATCCTATTTTAGAACGAACTGCCGATTTCGCCAAAGGTCGAAACGGCTTGTCCGGCGAAAATCACTTGCGCCTGACCGTGGTCACGACCTCTTCATCGATCTGGACACCGGGGATCTCGCGAACGCCCTCATCGATCATCGCCTGGATCTTTTTCGGATCGGGTGAGAGAACGCTTGGCGGCAGCGCATCTTCGTCGCTGATTTTCCACGTCCGCCTGACTTCTCGCAGCGACATTCCGCCAGTCTGGGACGTAAAGGTGCCCAGGGT
>JAPYSD010000140.1 GCA_029936705.1 Croceicoccus sp.
GTCCGGTGCGTGGCGCGGCCCCTCGTCCACCGCCAGCGCGGCGATGACCTCGCCGCTGGCCAGCGCCGGCAGGAAGCGCGCCTTTGCGTCCTCGTCCTCGCCGTGGGTGATGGCCCAGGCCGCGACCGTGACGCCGGTCAGCGGGCTGGCGGCCAGCACCTTGGCCAGTTCCTCGATCACCAGTCCCGCCGACATCCAGCCGAAATCGGAACCGCCGTGATCCTCGGGCACCATGATGCCTGCCCAGCCCATGCCGGACATCGCAGCCCACGCACCGGGATCGAACCCCGCGCCCTTGTGGGCTTCGTCCAGCTTCGCATCTCTCAGCGCGCGCCATGCGGTGAACGGGCTTTCGTTCGCCGCCCACTCGCGCGCCATGTCGCGCAGCATAGCCTGTTCGTCGTTCAGAACCGCCATCGTTCCCGCTCCCTTACTGATGGTCCAGCATGCCGAGCACGCGCTTGGCGATGATGTTGTTCTGGATCTCGGTCGACCCGCCATAGATCGTGGTCGCCTTGCCGAAGAGCCAGGTGCGCACGCCCGCAAGTTCGGCATCGGTAAAGCCCGCGCCTTCCCAGCCCAGCCCCTGCAGGCCCATGATCTCGATGCTCAGCTCCGCGCGTTCCTGCCCCAGCTTTGTGCCCGTCTTCTTCAGCACCGAGCTGATCTCGGACACGCCGCCCTGCGTCTTGGCTTCCTCCGCCGCCTTGCGGGCGGTCAGCAGGAATGCCGCCCAGCGGATCTCGAAATCCGCGATGCGGTCGCGCAGCACCTTGTCGGCCAGCTGCCCGTCATCTCCCGTCTCGCGGTACATCTTGACCAGGTCGCCCAGCGTCGGCCCGCCAAGCCTGCCCATCGCATTGCCGCCCGACAGGTTGGTGCGTTCATGCTGCAGCAGCCGCTTGCCGATGGTCCAGCCCTGCCCTTCCTCGCCGACCAGATTCTCCTTGGGCACCTTCACATCGGTGAAGAAGGTCTCGCAGAACGGGCTCATCCCGCTGATCATGCGGATCGGGCGCACTTCCACGCCGGGCGCGTCCATGTCGATCAGCAGGAAGGAAATGCCCTTGTGCTTGTCCGACCGGTCGGTGCGGACCAGGCAAAAGCACTTGTCCGCCCATTGCCCGCCGCTGGTCCATGTCTTCTGCCCATTGACGAGGTAATGGTCCCCCTGGTCCACCGCGCTGGTCTGCAGATTGGCAAGGTCGGACCCGGCATTGGGTTCGGAATAGCCCTGGCACCAGCGTATCTCGCCCCGGCAGATCGGGGGGATGTGTTCCTTCTTCTGCGCCTCGCTGCCGAATTCCAGCAGGGTCGGGCCGAACATCATCACGCCCATGCCCTGGATCGGGTTGTACGCGCCCGCCTTCGCCAGTTCCTCCTGCAGGATCGCCGCCTCGCGCCGGGACAGGCCGCCGCCGCCATATGCTGCGGGCCAGGTCGGCGTGCCCCATCCGCGCGAACCCATCGCCTCGCGCCACTGGCGCTGCGGCTCGCTTTCGCCCGCGCCGCTTTCGACGCTGGCCAGCACGTTGGAGCCGCCCTTCAGCTCGGGCGGGAAATTGTCGCGGATAAAGGCGCGCACGTCTTCGCGAAACGCGCTCTCGCTGACCTGCGCATCGGGTTCGGCAGTGGTGGCCATGGGTGTGCTCCTCGGGTCCTTACGTGGTGCCGGCATCGCGCACGACGCGGGCCTTTTCGGCCGCCTCGATCGCCTTGATGCGGGCGACATTCTCGCGGTGCCGCTCTTCGGTGATGGGATAGAACAGCAGGAACAGCGTGCCGATCAGCCACAATCCCAGCGATGCGGGGATGTAATGGGCCAGCAGGCTCTGCTCCATCGCAAAGGTGACGGCATCGGGATCGGCCTTTTCCGGGATCCCGGCCGAAGACACGACCAGCCCCGCCGCGAAGATGCCGAAACCGGTCGAACATTGCTGCATGAAGCTGGCGGCGGCAAAGAAGACGCCCGCCGCATGCTTGCCGCTGCGCACGGCATGATCCTCGACCACGTCGGCCAGCATCGAGCTGGTGTTGATCAGCGACACCGCGATCATCGCGCCGTAACAGGCGCCGATGGCGAACAGCACCGGCACCAGCAGCGGATGGCCCACCGGCAGAAACAGGCCCAGATAGGTCAGCGCCAGAGGCGAGATGCCCAGCGATATGCCCAGGATCGCCATCACCATCGCGGTGGTGCGCTTGCCCCACCACTTGCTGAACCGGGGTGCCAGCGGCGCGGCGATGCTGGCCGCGACCAGCGAATCGAAGGTCAGCAGCGCGATCTGCCCCGCGCCCAGGTCGAACACGTATGTATAGAAATAGAGTGTCGAGGCGCTGTAGAGCCCGATGGCGGTGAACTTGAACACGCCGAAGCCGAAGATCGCCAGGAACCCGCGATTGCCGAACGCCGATCCCATTTCGCGCAGATGGCCCAGCGCGCCGGATTTCGGTTCACCCACCGGGGCCTGCCGCATATGCGCGATCTGGCTCTTCGTGCCGAAGCCGCAGACCAGGATCGCCACCAGGATCAGCAGGCCGCCCGCAAAGGCGAACCGCTCGTACCCGGCGGGGTTCAGCTGGCCGCGCGGAAATTCCTGCGTGGCGACGAAGAACACCGCCAGGCTGAAGGCGAGGAAGCCGTACGACCCGACATAGCCGAACCAGTACCGAAGCGAGAACAGCCGCGTACGCTGTGCATAGTCCGACGTCATCTCGGGGTTCATCGCGCTCGACGGAATTTCGAACATCGAGATCGAGATGCGCGTCAGCGAGGCGAGCGCGAAGATCCAGATGCCGGTCTGCACGTCGGTCATCCCCGCGGGCGGAAACCATGTCAGCGTGAAGAAGAAGGCCGTGGGGATCGCCGCGCCGATGATGAACGGATGCCGCCGCCCCCAGCGCGAGCGGGTGGAATCGGACCAGCGCCCGATCACCGGATCGGCGACCGCGTCGACCAGCAGCGTCAGCGCGATCGCGACCGACACGATGGCGGCGGGAATGCCGATGACCTGGTTGTAGAACAGCAGCAGATAGGCCGAGAACGCGGCGTTCTTGACGCCGGTGGACACGGCGCCAAAGCCATAGCAGAGCTGCGACCCCAGCGCGATGCGGCGCGGCGTGTCCGCTTCGGGCGAATCAACGTCGACGGACGCGGGAATGGTGGCGGCGACCGATGCGTTCATGCGCTGTCCCCGCGGGCGGGGCGCGGCGCGGCATCACGATACCGCATATTCTGAACCGCCAGCGATTCGCAGGCCCGCCGCCCGAAGGCCACGGGCGCATAGGCGGCGCTGCGGATCACGCGTTCGCGCGGATCGGCGCTTCGCCGCCCAGTGCCGCCTGTGCTGCTATGGATTGCGGGTCCGTTATCGAAATCCCATGCCATCGGCCTCTCCGCCATTGCGCGCCCCTTAGCGAGGCGTCCCGATAAGCATACCCTGTTTTTGAATGGAGGCAACCGGCTTTGTCGGAAAGGGTGTCAGGCTTCCTCCACCCAGTCCTGCCGCAGCTTGCGCGCCGCCAGCAACATCAGCACCGCCGCGATCAGATAGAGCACCTGTCCGAAGACCATCGACCAGCGCAGCGATTCCGTACCGAATTGCGGAGCGAGCAGGTCCGACACCTGCCCCAGCACATAGATGCCCCCGCCCAGCCCGAGCAAATTGTTGATCAGCAGGAACAGCGCCGAGGCCGTCGATCGCTGCGCCGGGGCGACTAGGTGCTGCACCGCGGT
This sequence comes from Croceicoccus sp., assembly GCA_029936705.1. Lineage (GTDB taxonomy): Bacteria > Pseudomonadota > Alphaproteobacteria > Sphingomonadales > Sphingomonadaceae > Croceicoccus. The sequence continues at coordinate 3,737 of JAPYSD010000140.1, forward strand.
CAGCACCGGACCCAACCAGACATAGGCCATCGCCTGCGGCACCACGAACAGCACGAAGGCCAGTGCCAGATTGTCGGTCATGAAGATGGCGACGATGAAAAACGGGGTGGCGATGGCATAGGCGATGGCCGGCAGCCGCGCGTACCACGCCTTGTCATGCCCGCCCAGCCGGTCGCCCAGCAGCCCGCCGGTCAGCGTGCCGATGATCCCGCCGATCAGCATCAGCGCGCCCAGGAACCACGATGTCTGCAGCAGGTCCAGGCCGAAGCTGCGGATCATCAGGCTGGGTTTCCAGAACAATATGCCATAGCCCAGCATCGATCCCGACGCGGCGCCAAACGACAGCAGCCAGAACGACGGCTTGCGCGCCAATATGCGCGCCACGGCGGATATCTTGGCCGCGTCGGGCACGTCGCGGGCCGGTTCGGCGCGCGGCAGGTCGCGCACCACCAGCTTGAACGCAGGGGCGATCAGCACGCCCGCGCAGCCGACCACCACGAAGGCGAGCCGCCAGTCGATGGTCGCCGCGATCCAGCCCCCCGCCAATATGCCGCCCGCCGACCCCAGCGGAATGCCCATCGAATAGATCGCCAGCGCAAGCGACCGCTTTTGCGGCGGGAAATAGTCGCCGATCAGCGCATAGGACGGCGCGACACCGCCCGCCTCGCCCACGCCGACGCCCAGCCGGGCGAGGAAGATGTGCCAGAACCCCTGCGCCAGCGCGCAGGCGGCGGTGAAGCCGCTCCAGATCACGAGGCTGATGGTGATGACCCAGCTGCGGCTGGTCCGGTCGGCGACAGATGCAAGCGGCACCGCCAGCGTCGAATAGAGTAGCGCAAACGCCAGTCCGCCCAAAAGGCCCATCTGCGCATCGGACAGCCCCAGGTCCGCCTGGATCGGCGCGGCCAGGATCGCCAGGATCTGCCGGTCGAGGAAGTTGAAGATATAGACCAGCAGAAGCATCGCCAGCACCGCGCCCGGCGAACGCGGCAAGTCCCGCCGTTCGATCATCACCCTCTCCCGTGAAAAACTGTCGGCGGCCCGTTCTGTCATACCGCACTTTGGAAGAGGATAGGTTCTCCTTGGTCTTTGTCCATACCCTATTTGCCAACTTATCCGCAAAGCCCGGTCTGCCCGGGCGTTTGCCGGCGTGCCGTCACTCCGAACGCGGGGACGGGCGGGTGCGCGGCAAGGCGATGGTCACGCTGGTCCAGCGGCCATTGCTGGCAATGTCCATCTCGCCTTCGTGGCGGCGGACGATGGCGGCGACCAGCGTCAGGCCCAGGCCATGCCCCGGCAATTCGCTCGCCTCCGATCCGCGGAAAAAGCGCTCGCTAAGCCGCTCCGCTTCGCCAGGGCGCAAGGGGGGGCCGTCATTGCCGACGGCGACGCGCACGCCGCCCTCGGCCTCGGTCACGGCGACGCTGATCTCGCTGCCGGGGGCGGCATATTTCACCGCATTGTCCAGCAGATTCCCCACCGCCTGGAACAGCAGGTCGCGGTCCCCCTCCAGCATGGAGCGGGCCGGACCCGAAACCGACAGCGCGATCTCGCGCTGCGCCGCGGCGGGTTCGTAGAGTTCCGCCGCGTCGCGCACGATGGCGGCGACATCGATCTTGGCGAAACCGATGTCGTGGCGCTCCTCCTCGATCCGGCCGATCCGCAGCAGCGCGTCAAAGATCGCCTGCAGCCGCGCCATCTCGCCCCGCGCGGATTCCAGCACGTCGGCGCGCAGGGTGCCGCCATCCGGCGCCTCGGCCGCCTGCTCAAGGTGCGCCTGAACGCGCGACAGCGGCGTGCGCAGTTCGTGCGCCAAGCTGTCGGACACGCGCCGCACCGACTGGAACAGCGCCTCGTTGCGCTCCAGCATCAGGTTCAGCGTATCGCTCAGCCGGTCGAAATCGTCGCCGCTGCCGTGGGCGGGCACGCGCTCGCCCAGGCGGCCGGTCATCACCTTGCGCGCGGTGCGCGAGATCGCGTCGATCCGGGCCCCGATCGCGCGGCTCATCAGATAGCCGCCCGCGACCGCCAGCAGCACGACCAGCACGATCAGCATCGGGAACGCGGCCAGCGCCGCCCGCTCGCGCTCCTCGAACCGTTCGGCATTGCGGCCCAGGATCAGGCGCGTGCCATCGGCGAACACCCGGTCGCGCGACAGCGAGCTGAAATCGATCTCGCCCCCTTCCAGGTAGATGTCGGCCTCGATCTGATAGAACCCGCTGCGCGGCGTGCTGGGCCAGCTGGGCAGGTTGGCGGTGACCACCTTGCCGTCCGCGGTGATCAGCGCATGGAACGCGCGGTCATCGGTGGGCGAACCGCGCGCGCGTTGCCGCAGCTGGCCGGCCAGTGCGTCCAGCCCCTGCGTGCGGTAAAGCTGGCTAAGCGCGGCTTCCTCACCGTTGACCTGCGTGCGGATCACCGCCAGCGGGCGTTCGACCGCCAGCCAGAAATAGGCCGCGAACAGCAGCACCAGCGACACGCAGAACAGCCCGGCATAGGTCACCGCCAGCCGGAACGAGAGCGACCTGACTATGCGTTCCACCAGGGCGCCTCCGTCAGGACCCGATCAGATAGCCCGCGCCGCGCACGGTGCGGATCAGCGGGCAATCGCCGCCGTCGTCCAGCTTCTGGCGCAGGTTGCTGATATGCTGGTCGATGATGTTGGTCTGCGGATCGAAATTATAGTCCCACACCCGCTCCAGCAGCATGGACCGGGTGACGACGCGGCCCGCGTTGCGCACCAGCTCGACCAATATGCCGAACTCGCGCGTGGTCAGCTCCACCCGGCGTCCCGCGCGGCGCACGGTGCGGGCCATCGGATCGATTTCCAGGTCGGCGAAGCGGATCGGCCCGGCCTGCTCCGCCTGCGGCGCATTGCGCCGGGCCAGCACCTCCACCCGGGCGAGCAGTTCGGACAGGGCGAAGGGCTTGGGCAAATAATCGTCCGCCCCGGCGCGCAGGCCCTTCACCCGTTCGTCCACGTCGCCCAGTGCGCTGACGATCAGCACCGGCGTCTCGTCATCGGTGGCGCGCAGCGCGGCCAGGATCTTCATGCCGTCGACACCCGGCAGCATGCGGTCGAGGATGATGACGTCATAGACCTCGCAGCTGGCCTGCATCAGCGCCTGCCGCCCGTCGCGGTGGCAGGTCACCAGGTGACCTGCCTGCCGCAGACCCGACGCGACATGCGAGGATAGCGCCTCGTCATCCTCTATCAGCAAGATCTGCATGCGTTCCGGTGTCCAGCGTCAGCAAGGGGCCGCGACGTTACCGGCCGATCGCCCTGCGGTCGATCCGTCGCGTATGCCCGATATGTTTCGGCACTTGGCGGCAAACATGGGCGAAATCAAATGTCGTTTCCATGCTGCACACACGCCCGCGCGCGAGAAAGCTGCCATGGTGAGCATTCCCCCGACGCCCTCCGCCAGTTTTCCGGTGTCCGAATAATGGCCGCGACGCTTCATGTCCCGGCCATCGGCGGCCAGCACCAGTTCGCGCATTTCCTGCCCGTCGCCTTCGGACTGGCGACGGGCGGCCATTGCGACGTGCGCATCTTTGCCCCTTCCCCCGAGGACGCGCGCGCGATCGAGGCGCTGGCCGCCAACCTTGGCGGGGCGCGGCCCGATGTCGTGGTGATGGACCTGCCCCACGCGGCCCGGCAGATGGTGCCCGGCCCGCTGCGCAAGATCGTGCAATTGCTGGCGTGGATGCCGCGCATCCGCGATGCCGACGCGATCCTGTGCGCCGAACGGACCAGCACGATCCTGCGCCGCCTGCCGGGCCGGTGCCCGCCGCTGATCCACATTCCCCACGGCGCGGGCGACCGGGCGGTCGGCTTCGAAAGCCGCTTCCGCTTCTTCGACCGCGTGATCGTCGCGGGCACCAAGGACCGCGACCGGTTGATCCGCGAAGGCTGCGTAGGGGCGGAGCAATGCAGCGTCGGCGGCCCGGTCAAGCTGGCGGCGATGCTGCGCGCCGGCGCGGACAGGCCGCGGCTGTTTTCGGGCAATCGTCCGGTGATCCTCTACAACCCGCATTTCCACCGGCGCATGGGCACCGGGCCGGTCATGGCGCGGCGTCTGGCAGAAACGGTTTGCGCCGACGATCGCTACGACCTGGTCATCGCCCCGCATGTCCGGCTTGGCCAGAACCTGGGCCGCGCCGCGCGCGCAGAATGGGAAGCGCTGGCGGTGCCGGGCCGCGTGGCGGTCGATCTCGGCTCAGGGCGGTCGAGCGACATGAGCTATACGCTGGCGGCGGACCTTTATATCGG
>JAPYSD010000693.1 GCA_029936705.1 Croceicoccus sp.
GTCGCCGGCGATGACGCCCCAGGCCCAGTCGCCGGCCATGTCGAGCACGTCGAACACGCCGCCTTCGGTCACGGCACCAACCGGCTGCGCGTCGGTCGCGGCCTTTTCATAGACCGGGCTGGCCTGCAGCGCGGTGTGCTGCATCGGCACCGCGTAATGCGGCACGAACACCTTTCCTGCCAGCCGCACATGCGCAAGATCGCCGCGCACGGGCGTATGGGCCGGATCGAAACGGGTACTCACGCTTGAAAGCGCGAAGGATTGTCCGGCGGGAATACTGGCGGCAGGGTCGGTCAAGGCAGTCTGTCTGTGGCGATCTGGCGATCTGGCTAAAGGGCGAAATCCTGGCTGCGCGCTTAGACCCGGCGGCGGGGAAGGGCAAGGTTTCCCCCTTGCCGGTCCCCGTCCCGCCAATCACGCGGCGGCCAACCCCTTATCGGCCGTAGCGCGCCTTGAGCATGTGCCAGGCCGCACGCAGACCCAGCGCGGCGCCGCCCTTGGGCCGGCCGGGCTTGGCAGCAGGGCGCCATGCGAAGGTATCGAAATGCGCCCATTCGATATCGTCGCCGACGAAGCGGTCGAGGAATAGCGCCGCGGTCGTCGCCCCGGCAAAGCCGCCACTGGCCGAATTGGCGATGTCGGCGATCTCGCTTTTCAGCATGTCGCGATAGGTGTCTTCCAGCGGCAGGCGCCACACCGCGTCGTCGTGCGACTTGCCAGCGGCCAGCAATGCGTCCGCCGTGTCGTCACGCCGCGTGAACAAAGCGGGCAGGTCCGGCCCCAGCGCCACGCGCGCCGCACCGGTCAGCGTCGCGAAATCCAGGATGAGCTCCGGCTTCTCCTCGCTCGCGCGGGTCAGCGCGTCGCCCAGGATCAGGCGGCCCTCGGCGTCGGTATTGGTGATCTCGACCGATAATCCCTTGCGCGAGGCAAGCACGTCGCCCGGACGAAACGCGTTGCCCGAAATCGCATTCTCGACCGTGGGGATCACCAGGTGCAGCCGCACCTTCAGTCCGCGCTCCATCACCAGCTTCGCCAGCGCGAGCGCGTGGGCCGAACCGCCCATGTCCTTCTTCATCAGCAGCATGCCCGCACTGCTCTTTACGTCGAGCCCGCCCGAATCGAAGGTAACGCCCTTGCCGACGATGGCGATGCGCGGCGCGTCCTGCGGGCCCCATTCCAGCTCGATCAGGCGAGGCGCATGGGCACGCGCCGCGGCACGGCCCACCGCATGCACCATGGGAAAGCCGCTCTCCAGCGCGTCGCCGCGGGTGACGGTGATCTCGGCGTCATGCGCCTTGGCGATCTTCGTGACCTCGGCCTCGATCGCCTCCGGCCCCATGTCCTCGGCCGGGGTGTTCACCATGTCGCGCACCAGGCAGGCGGCCTCCGCCTCGGCGATGGCTTCGTCCAGCGGCCCGACATCGCCCGTCAGCAGGATGCGCGGGCCCTGCGCGTCCTTGTCCTCGCGGTAGCGGGTGAAGCGATATTGCGCGGTTTGCCAGCCGAACAAGGCAGGACCGGGCTCTCCGTTCGCGCGGCGATAGGTTCCCTCGGGC
>JAPYSD010000141.1 GCA_029936705.1 Croceicoccus sp.
GGTGAGGACCGGGCCGCCCGAACGGTCGAACAGCGGCGCGGTCAGGCTGACCGCACGCGAACCCAGGCCCGAATGCGAACCGGCCTGCGAACCGGGCTGCGGAACGGCGGGAAGGATCTCGGCCATCTATCAGACCCCCATCCGCATGATGTCTTGGTACGCGGACAGCAGCTTGTTGCGAACCTGCAGCGTAGCCTCGAACGCGACGCCGGCTTCCTGGCGGGCCAGCATCACCTGCGCCACGTCGGTCACCTCGCCGCGCTGATAGGCGGCGCTAACATCCTCGGCGCGGGTCTGCGCGCCGTTCACGCTGCCTAGCATCGCCTGCAGCGTGGCATCGAAACCCTGCGCAGGCCCAGCAGCGCCGGATGCGGCGGGTTCCGGTGCGTGGATCCCCTGCAGCGCGTCGCTGCGGTCGATGATCCGGTTGCGCAGATCGATGATCTGCTGGACGCTCATGCCAGAGCCCGCTCCGCTTACCGGCGACATTGGACGCCTCCGCTGACGCGGCGCTCGATCTCGACGCCCGCTTCACGCATCGAGGCGAGGCGGTAGCGCAAGGTGCGTTCCGAAATGCCCAGCCGGTCGGCCGTGCGCAGGCGGTTGCCGCCGCAATCCTCCAGCGCCTGCAGGATCGCGCGGGTCTCGGACTCCTGCTTGACGCTCGACAGGCAGGCTTCTTCGCGCAGCGGCGTTTCGCGCAGCGGTTTTTCGGGCATAGCGGGCTTCAGCGGAATGACCCGCGCGCTCTCACGCATCTGTTCCGGGCGCTCGATGCGGGCAGGGCCCCGATCGAACATGACATGTTCCGCCCCGATGGCCAGCGCCCCGTCGGCCAGCAGCAGCGCGCGGCGGATCACGTTCTCCAGTTCGCGCACATTGCCCGGCCAATCGTGGTCCTTCAGCTCGGCGATGGCGCTGTCGGCGATGCAGGGCACCGGGCCCAGCGCGGGCGAGTGCCGCATCAGCATGGCCTGTGCCAGCAGGGCGATGTCCTGCGGGCGGCGCTCCAGCGCTTCCAGCCCCAGCGGGAAGACGTTGAGCCGGTAATAGAGGTCCTGCCGAAACCGCCCCTCGGCCACTTCCAGCGGCAGGTCGCGGTTGGCCGCGGCGATGATGCGCACGTCGACCTTGACCGGAACGCTGGCGCCGATCGGCACGACTTCCTGTTCCTGCAAGGCGCGCAGCAGTTTGGCCTGCAGCGCCAGCGGCATCTCGCTGATCTCGTCCAGCAGCAGGCTGCCCCCGTCGGCGGCGCGGATAAAGCCCTCGCTTGCCGCATTAGCGCCGGTGAACGCGCCCTTCTGGTAACCGAACAGCATGGCTTCCAGCATGGTCTCGGGCATGGCGGCGCAATTGACCGCGATGAATGGCTTGTCCGCGCGCGGGCTGCGCGAATGGACGAAACGGCTCAGCACTTCCTTGCCGGTGCCGGTGGGGCCGTTGATCAGCACCGGGATGTCGCTGGCCGCGATCCGCTGCGCCAGCGCGAATATCGCCAGGCTTTCGGGGTCGCCCGCGATGGGATCCTCTGGCCCCGACACCGCGCACAGCGCCGCTGCCAGCGCGCCGTCCGACATGGCGTCGGCATAGCCGACCGCGACGTGGCGCGCGCCCTTGCGGGTGATGCGCAGTTCATCGCCGCGCGCCAGTTCGACCACCCGCGCCCTGGGCGGCGGAGGCGTATCCTCGCCCGCGTCGCGAACGAACACGGCGTCCGCGCCCAGCGTGATGCCGCAGATGGCAGACATTCTTTGTATCAGCGCGCCGTGACGGGCACGCGCATTCTCGGTGTAATGAACCGCTGACACCAGGTTTCCCCCCTTAATGTGCATCGTCCGGTGCCGCTTTTACCGGGGGGATCGGAAACGAATTCGGGAAAGCGGATAGGGATTTCTACCTATCCATTCACCATTGCGTCCGGATCGGACCGAAATTCCGATCCGCCCCCTTAAATCCGCGCCGCGCCGTCCGCTTTTCCCTGTGGCAGCCGGGCCAAATGGGGGTCGGGCCGACCGGGAAACAGTCAAATACCCAGACTTTACTTGCGACTTCAGACCAGGAGTTTTTGAATATGTCCGTAATCAACACCAATATCTCGGCGATGAAGGCCTCGAACGCCTCGATCAGCGCGAACCGCCAGCTGGGCACCGCGATGGAGCGTCTGTCGACCGGCAAGCGCATCAACAGCGCCAAGGACGATGCGGCGGGCCTGGCCATCGCGACCAGCATGACCTCGCAGGTGCGCGGCATGAACCAGGGCATCCGCAACGCCAATGACGGCATCAGCCTTGCCCAGACCGCCGAGGGCGCGCTGAACGAGGTGACCAACATGCTGCAGCGCGTCCGCGAGCTGGCGACGCAGTCGGCATCGGGCACCTATCAGGACGCGACCGATCGTGCGTACATGCAGGTCGAGGTCGACGAGCTGACCGCGCAGATCGACCAGGTCATCACCAACACCTCGTTCAACGGCGTCCAGCTGTTCGACGGCACGGTCACGACCGTCGACATCCAGGCCGGTGCGAACAGCGCCGACACGGTCACGCTGACCATGGCCGACCTGACGGGCCTGGCGGCCAGCGGCGGTGCTACCGGCTCCTACGACGTGTCGACGGCGGCCGCGGCCAATGCGCTGCTTGATCCCACCACCGGCATCGGCGCGGAAATCGATTCGATCTCCAGCGCGCGCGCCACGCTGGGCGCCGGGCAGAGCCGCCTGGAATCGGCGGTCAACAACCTGACCGACAACGTCACCAACCTGTCGGACGCGCGTTCGCGGATCGAGGATACCGATTACTCGGCCGAAACGACCGCGCTCGCCAAGGCGCAGATCCTGTCGCAGGCATCGACCGCGATGCTGAGCCAGGCGAACCAGAGCCAGCAGAACGTGATGTCGCTGCTGCGCTGATCGGCAGCGCCAAGACGAAGGGCTGTCGCCCGCATCATTTTCCCCCCGGTGCGGGCGGTCGTTCGGGCCCGGCGGTACATCACCGCCGGGCCTTTTCGCGTGCGCGGTTCGCCGGGGCGGATCGTCAGGGGCGCTGGCTGGGCTTGTCCTCTTAGTCCCAGCGCACGGTGTTATAGCTGCTGCCGTTCCAGCCGATCATGGGCCAGCCGTCCGTGCCCGTGGTGTCCAGCAGTTCCAGTATGCCGGGCCGCTCGTCCATGATGCGCCAAGGGACAATGGCCTGCTGTTTACCAGCGTATGGCCCATGCCTGTCATGCCGCAGCAGAACGTACCGCCTTTGACCACCACCGCATCGGGCTGGCCATCACTGTGCTTGATGATGCGTCCCGCCCCGTAGCGGAACCGCACGTGCCCACGCACCGACGGTCCGGGTGAACCCGGCGGCGGCAAAGATGTCTTCGATGGAGAGTAAGCTGGCCGCATCGACCGCCCCAGGCGGCAGCTGCCCAGCCGAACTTTCAGCGCGCGGCCAGCGCGACCAGCAGAACGGGGAGGGCGCCCGCGCGGATTGGGTAGCCCGTCACCATGGCGCACATCCTGTACGGGACGGCAGCCATCTCATGCCATTGCCATCGGGCGGCAATGCCGGCGGCACAAGCCGCCGGCAAAATTCAACCCGCGCGCATGCTCGACAGCAGCCACTGGAACACGGAAGGGTTAGAGCGGATTGTCGAACTTCAGCCCTGCCGCGCGCCCGCGCTCGACCCAGCGAACCGTGGCCAGCAGTGGTGCCAGCGTGTCGATGGCAATCGTGATGCGGTCGCCCGTTTCCAGCGCGCGCGGTATCGAGCTGATCTTGCAGCCCTCCTCGGTCAGGTCGGAAATGCGGACGGGCACGGCGATCCCGCTACCCGAACGATAACGGCATACGCCTTCGACGCTCGCCCTGTCGCGTTTGCGTTGTGCAATCATGATCAATCCATAACTGTAATAGAGATTCGACGGTTACGGGGATCGTCGGGATTGTCGGAGATCAGCGGTTCGCGATCGGCGACCCCTTCGATCCGGGCGAAGCGGGACTTGGCGATCCCGCCGCGCAGCAGCTCCAGCCGGGTCGCCTCGGCGCGCCCGGCCGACAGCGACCAGTTGTTGCCCGGCACGCCATTGCGCCAGGGCAGGGCATCGGTATGGCCGCGCAGGATCATCTGCGTATCCTGTGCCGCGGCGGCGCGGGCGATGGCGCCCAGCAGCGCGCGGGCATCGCCCGTCAGCACGGTGGTGCCCAGGTGGAACATCGCGAAATCGGCATCGTCGACCAGGTCCATGCGCACGCCCTCGACCGTCTGGACCAGCCGCACCTGCCGCGCCAGGCGGCGCAGCTGCGGGGTCGATTGCAGCATGCGCTCGATCGCGCGGCGGGTTTCCTCGGACCGCTTCATCTGCCCGGTGGAATCGCGCGGCGGCGCGATGGTCATGTGCCCGTTGTCAGCCCTGCCGTTCGATGCGCTGTCCATCTGCGACAACGAGGCACCGCCCAGCAGCCCGTTGCTGCCCGCGCTGTTCTCGCGCATCTGGACCAGGGTAGGGGCGAAATAATCGGCCAGCCCCTGCTTCTGCTCCTCGGTCGTGGCGTTCAGCAGCCACAGCAGCAGGAAGAATGCCATCATTGCGGTCACGAAATCGGCATAGGCGACCTTCCACGCGCCGCCGTGATGGCCGCCCGCGACGATGGTGACCTTCTTGACGATGACGGGGCGGCTGTTCCTGCCGTCGAACTGCGGATCGATGGGGGCGCTGGCCATGTCGCTACTTGCCCCGCATCGCGTCGAGCATCTCGTTCATGCCGGGGCGAAAGCCGTGGCCAAGACCGGATCGCGCGCTTTCCACCACCAGCGGCTGCGGCCAGCCGTGCAGGCTGGCGATGATGACCTGCTTGACCGCGTGAAAGATCTGCTCGTCCTGCTCGTTGATCTGCTTCAGCCGCCCGGCCAGCGGGCCGACGATGCCGTACGCCAGCAGCACGCCCAGGAACGTGCCGACCAGGGCGGAGCCGATCATCCCGCCCAGCACCGACGGCGGCTCGTCGATCGAACCCATGGTTTTCACCACGCCCAGCACGGCAGCGACGATGCCCAGCGCGGGCAGCGCATCGGCCAGGTTCTGCAACGCGTGCTGCGGCTCGTGCAATCCGTGGAAATGGGTCTTCATGGCATTGTCCATGACCTCTTCCACTGCATGCGGCTCCAGCGTGCCCGACGACACCACCTGCAGGCTGATCGCATCGCACAGCAGGTCGATAAGCGGCCTGTTGGCAAGAATCCGGGGGAACTCGCTGAAAATAGGGGAGTTTTGCGGGTCCTGCACATGGCTTTCGACCGCCACCGGTCCTTCGTTGCGCAGCATCTTCATCAGCCGGCTGCTCAGCACGATCACGTCCATGTGATCCTGCTTGGTATGCTTCGGCCCCTTGAACACCCTGGCCAGCGCGCCGCCGATGGCTTTCAATTCGTGCATCGAATTACCCGCCACGACCGCGCCCAGCGCGGCCCCGCCTATGATCAGCATCTCGTGCGGGACCGCATGCATGACGGGCCCCAGCGCGCCGCCGGTGATGGCGAACCCGCCGAACACCATGACAAGCAGGATGACGATACCGATGGCTGCGAACATGAAGATTTTTCCGTGGCTTGCGCTGGATTGTTCAGCGAATGTGGTCGAACAGGCTCAGGCCCGAAAGGCGCGCGAAACCGGCCTGGCTGGCTTGCAGCACGGTCATGGTTTCCTGCAGGCGGATCATGGCCTCGGCGATGTCGACTCCGCCCTTTTCGGCGGTTTCGGCGGCGCGCGTCTCGCCCATGTCGGTCTGGCGCCCGGCCACGAAGTCCAACCACACCAGCCGCGCGCCCACCACGGTCTGGTTGATGGCCACGCTCTCCACCCCCGATGTCAGCCCCCCCAGCGCCTCACGCGCGGCAAGCGCTGGGTCGGCAACGCCGCCCGCCAGCGCCAGCGACAGGTCCTTCACCATGCCCAGCAGGTTGGCAGGCGTGCCGTTCACATCGACCTCGAAAATCTCCGGCCCGGTCAGCGATCGGATGACGGTCTGCCCTTCGCCCAGCTCGACTTCGCCCGCGTTGGCCGTGCCGATGTAAACCGCTTGGCCCGCGCCATCGACCGCATAGGCCGCGCCGGTGGTAGCCCCGCCGAACAATGCGTGGCCGCCCATGTCGCGCGTATTGGCCAGCGCGACCAGCTGGGTGTGGATTTCCCCCACCTCGATGCCGATCGCGGCGCGTTGCTTGCCGTTCAGCGTTTCCGAACCCGCTTGGATCGCCAGGTCGCGCACCCGCGTCACCAGGTCGGCGATAGAGGTCAGCGCGCTGTCCGCCAGCGACAGATCGCCCGATGCGCGGTTGGTGTTCGAGATGTCGACCTCCGCCAGCCGGTCCGCCCGCGCCAGCATGCGCAGCCGCGAGGCGGCGACCGGATCGTCGGAGGATCGCTGTAGCCGCTCGCCCGTCGCAAGCTGGCCCTGCGTTGTCTCGGCCGTCCTTCGCAGCGCGGTCATGTCGCCGCGCGCGCGGGCGTAGAATGCGGTCGTGCCTGCCGTGTTGATGGTCATGTCTGCCTCACCTGATGCCGAGGATGGTGTCGAAAAGATCGCCGGCCACCTGAATGACCCGGCCCGAAGCCTGGAACGCCTGCTGGAACCGGACGAGATTGACGGCTTCCTCGTCGAGATCGACGCCCGCCTGCGATTGCAGCGCGATCGCCGCGTTGTCGGCGATGCTCGCCAGCGTGTCGCGGGTCACCGTCTTGGCGTTCACCGCGGCGGACACGTCGAACAGCAAGCCGTCCAGCCCCGCCGCCGCACCCCCTTCTGTCAGCGCCGCGCTCAGGGCGGCAAGGTTGGACCCGCCGCGGCTGCCCGCGGGCGAACCGGCAGGCGCGGTCGCGACCTGCGATCCGTCAGCCAGCGCCAGCGCCATGTCGCTCGCGCCCGTCCCGGCGAACATCGGCATGCCCGCGCTACCGTCTAGCGCCGCGCCGCCGGCCTGCGCATCATTGGCAGCATCGGCGACCATCATGGCCAGCGTGTCCAGCCGTGTCCTGACATCGGCCAGCTCGTCAAGCGCCTGCGCATGGCCTGCCAGCGATCCTGCGTCCGGCAAGATGGCGGCGCCGCCCACAGCGAAACCCAGCGTTCCGTCAGCCGCACGTCCCATCGTCAGCAAGGCTGCCGTGCTGCCATCCAGCAGCAGCGGCCCGCTGCCGTCGCCCGCGCGGATCTGCACGGTCTGGTCGGGCGCGATCTGCGCGTGAATGCCGATCCTTTGCGACAATTCGCCCAGCAGGAGGTCGCGCCGGTCCAGCAGCGCCGCCTGGTCGCCCGATCCGCCCGCGCTGCGTGCTAGCTTCAGGTTCAGGGTCGCCAGCTCGCCGGTCAGCAGATTGACCTTGTCCGTATCGGCAGCAGCTTCGAAGGCAGTCCCTTCGCCCGCGGCGCTCAGTGCCGCATCGGCCAGGTTGAACGTCTCCGCCATGCCGCGCGCCGCTTCCAGCGTGGCCGCGCGCAGCGAGCGGTCCACCGGGTCGGAAGCGAGACGGTTCAGCGCCGCCTCGAAATCCACCACCGCGCCGTAAAGCCCGCTCTGTTGCAGCGCGCCCTCGATATTCGACAGGCCCGACAGCTCGGCATTGGCGCGCGACAGGTCGGACCCGGTGCGCCGCACCTCGGACTGGCGGAACGCGTCGGCATTGCGGATCACCGCGTTCAGCCGCACGCCCGATAGCGAGAGATTGCCGACCGCGGACAGGCCGCCCGTCGCCACCACCTCGTTCAGCTGCGCGCTGCGCCGGACGTACCCTTCGGACGAGGCATTGGCGATATTGTTCGCCGTGATGTCCAGCGCCTGCCGCGCCGTGCGCGTGCCGCTGCGGGCGATCGAGACAAGGTCTGAAGCCACGCGCCTTAATCCTTGATATTGCGCGACATCTGCGCCTCGATCATCGCGCCCAGGCCCAGCACGCCGCGTTCGGAGGCGATGTCGGCAAAAGCGTCGTCGCGCATCTGCTTGAAGGTGTCGGACCCGTTC
>JAPYSD010000142.1 GCA_029936705.1 Croceicoccus sp.
GCGGGGCAGCATCGAATATTCGCCGGTGACCCAGCCTTCGCCCTTGCCGCGCAGGAACGGCGGGACGCGTTCTTCCACGCTGGCGGTGCACAGCACCCTGGTCTCGCCAAAGCTGACGAGGACCGAACCCTCGGCATGCCTGGTGAAGCCGGTCTCGATCGAGATGGTCCGCATTTGGTCGGCGGCGCGGCCGGATGGGCGCATGGAAATACCTTTGCAGTTCGTGTTCATGGATTGCCGCTCCCTGTGAAAGTTTTGCCCGCGCGGTGCAAGGTGGGAATAAGGCGCGATGCACCGATCATCGATTCCGGTTGAGCGTTCGCCTGCCACTGCCTAGATCGTCACCATGCCCAGCCCACCGCTTCTCGAACTGTCGGACCGCGCGCGCGAAATCTTTCGCCTCGTGGTCGAGGGCTATCTGGGTGACGGGCAGCCGGTGGGATCGAAGACGCTGGCGGGCGGGCTGGACCTGTCGCCGGCCTCGATCCGGTCGGTTATGGCTGACCTTGAGCGGCTAGGCCTGCTGGCCGCGCCGCATACCAGCGCGGGGCGCCTGCCGACCGAAACGGGGCTGCGCCTGTTTGTCGACGGCATGATGCAGGTGGCCGAACCCAGCGCCGCAGAACGCGCGGTGATTGAGCGGGAACTGTCGGGTTCCGGCCCTGTCGAGACGGCATTGGCGCGCACTTCGGCGCTGCTTTCCAGCCTGTCGGCCTGCGCCGGAGTGGTGATGGTGCCCGCGCGCGAACCGCGTCTGCAGCAGATGAGCCTGGTTCCGCTGGGCGACGACCGCGCGCTGGCCGTGCTGGTGGGCGAGGACGGCGATGTCGAGAACCGCGTCCTTCCGCTGGCAGGCGGGACAGATCCGGCGGCGCTGGAGCACGCCGCCAACTATATCACCGCGCGCCTGCGCGGCCGCACCCTGGCCGAAGCGGCACGCGCCATGCACCGCGAGATCGCGAGCGAGCGGGCCGAGCTGGACGCTGCCGCGCGCGACCTGGTCGAACGCGGGCTGGCGGTGTGGAGCGAGGACGCGGCGAGGCGCCCCGTGCTGATCGTACGCGGCCAGGCGAACCTGCTGGACGAGACGGCGGTGGGCGACCTTGAACGGGTCCGCATGCTGATCGACGACATCGAGCGGTCCGAACAGGTCGCGGCGCTGCTCGACAATGCGCGCGACGCGGATGGGGCTCGCATTTTCATCGGGTCCGAGAACAAGCTGTTCTCGCTTTCCGGCTCGTCGGTCATCGCCTCGCCCTATCGCGATCGCGAGGGAAAAGTGATCGGCGTGGTCGGCGTGATCGGTCCGACGCGGTTGAATTACGCGCGGCTCGTCCCCATGGTGGATTTCACCGCGCGCAGCCTTGGGCTCAGCCTGGATGCGCGTGCGGGCCATTCGGGTCGGTGACGGGATCGTTTTCCCGCGGCGGCCGGTTTGGCAATAGGCATTTTTTCGGAACAGTCAGGAACAGAAACAGCGCCATGAGCGACGACAAAACGCGCGACGAAGCAGCCGAGAACGAATTGAAGGGCGTTCCCGAGGACATTATCGACGGCGAAGGCGACGGCCAGGACGCCGCCGAGGACAGCGTCGAGGAAGCGCTGGGCAAGCTGAACGCCGAACTGGACGAGGCGAAGCAGCAGGTGCTCTATGCCCGTGCGGACACGCAGAACCTGCGCCGCAGGATGGAGAAGGAGATCGCCGACGCGCGCGCCTATGCCGCGACCGGTTTCGCCCGCGACATCCTGTCGGTGTCCGACAACCTGTCGCGCGCGCTCGACGCCATCCCCGCCGATCTGCGCGAGGACGAGAAGTGGAAGGGCCTGATCGCCGGGATCGAGGCGACCGGGCGCGAGATCGACAAGGTGTTCGCCTCGCACGGGATCAGCCGGATCGCCGCCAAGGGTCTGCCGCTGGATCCCAACCAGCACCAGGCGATGATCGAGATCCCGACCAATGACGCCGAACCCGGCACCGTCGTGCAGGAGATGCAGGCGGGTTACATGATCAAGGATCGCTTGCTGCGTCCCGCCATGGTGGGCGTGGCCAAGAAGCCCGACTGACGTCATCAGATCGCGCTCGCGTCGTCCGCCAGGGGTCACTTCTGATCGCTGGCGGGCGGCGGCGCGGGAACGTCTTGGGCGGTTTCCGCATTGAGTTGGCAAATCAACCGATGCGGAGATTAGCCATGAACATCAAGAAATTGTCCCTGCCTCTTATCGCTGGTGCTGCCCTGGCAACCGCCGGCTGCGCCGATAATTACGCGGTCGAAGGTGCGGGCCTGGGTGCTGCCGCGGGTGCCGGTATCGGCGCGGTGACCGGGGCGGACGTGGGCACGGCGGCTGCCGTCGGCGCGGCTGCTGGCGGTGCGATCGGTTATTTCACCGACAAGAACGACACGTGCGACGGCTACAACGACGCCGGTTATCTCGACAACGATTGCCGCGACTGACCGAATTTCGGGACCGCGCGGGAATCTCCGGTCAGTTCGCTGACCGGGTCAGGGTGACCGTGCGGCCCGTTTCCCGAATGACGACCTCGTGATCGGCCTCGGCCTGCTGTGCGAAAGCCTTCATCAGGCCCGCGCCCAGGCCGGGGCGATCCTTTTCCGACAGGCGCTTCTGCGGACCGGCATCGCCGATACCGTTATCCTCGATCTTCAATTGCCACGCTTCCCCATCACAGCGGAATGACAGCGTTATCCGGCCGTCATGCCTGTCAGGGAACGCGTATTTCGCGGCATTGGTCAGCACCTCGTTGGTGAAGAGCCCGATCGCCACGGCCTTCTGCCTTGGCATGGATCGATCGTCGATCTGCGCATCGACTTTGACGCTGTCGTTGAAAACGGCGCCGGCGACGCGGTGGACCACCTCTGTCAGATAATCCTTCATGCTCACCTGGACCCCTTCGCCATGTGCGGCGGCGAGGTTTTCATAAGCGCTCGCAAAAGTGCTGACGCGGCCGATCGCCTCGTCCAGCGCGGCGCAGGCGGCGGGATCGTCGAGCCGGCGTTTCTGCAACGACAGCAGGCTGGCGACCAGGGCGAAGTTGTTCTTCGTCCGGTGCTCCAGTTCCGCCATCAGCATGTCGCGCCGCTCGATCTCGAGGTCGCGGGCGACGGCAGCGTCGCGCACGGCGCGGCGCCAAGCCTCGGCGAAGATGATCACGACCATCGCGCTGAACGCATTGATCGCCACGCGCGAGGGGTCGGTGGCTACCTCGAACCGGAACGAATGGGCTTCGGGTAGCACCAGCCACCACGCCCAGATGAACCCGATGACGTAGCTGACCAACCCTGCCTGCCACCGGCCATAGAGAGTGGCGATGAGGATGGTGGGATAGACCAGCGCGAACGGCCCCGATGTCGGAGCCCACAGGTTCACCAGCCCGCGCAGCATGATCATCGCGAGCGAACAGAAGATGCCGAACGCAATACTGACCAGCACGCGCTGCAAGGGCGTCTCAAGCCCGCCTACGAGGTCGATCCTGCTGATATGCACCCGGCCTCCCAAGTCTGGCCAAAAAGGCCCGGTTCAGCCTGGGGGCCGCGAATAGCGCCTTGTATTACAAGCAATGTTAGCTGTCGACCGAAGTTTACCGGTGCATGAAATGTTATAGGGCCGCCCGCTCTTGGGCACGCGGGGGGGAAAATGGCAGAATACTCTCAAGCTGGCGCAGCGGCGGCGCGCCGCGCAAGGCGAATCCCTGGCGCAGCAGGAACACGTGGCGAACGATCTCCGCCTGCTGCTCGATGCCGTAGCTGTCCAGCGGCTGGCCCGGCCGGATCGTGTAATCGTAACGGCAGAACGGATGCCGCATCAGCACCAGCCAATAGGTGCCGCGCTGCTGGGCTTGCCAGACATGCGTCATCTCGTGGATGAACAGGCCCTGGGCCGAAAGCGAGCCATGGGCGAAATCGTCGCAATAGAGCGCGTGATAGGGAGGAAAATGAATATGGCCGCACGGCGCCATCACCGTGTTGCGCGGCTGAAGCGGAAACCATTTCCGGCGCCGGATTGTCACTGGCGCCGGATCGATTGCCGATCCGAACACCGATGCGACCAGCACCTTTTCTCCGTCTGTCAGCCCGCGCGAGCCGCCGGCCGGACAGGCATGGACGCGCGTGCCCGTGCTCAGTGGACGGTTTCCATGCCGTGCATGTCCATTTCGGACATGTCTTCACCGGGTCCCAGGATCTGCGCGGTGGTGGAGAACTTGTCGCCGTTTTCCAGCGTGATCGTCAGGTCCGTCGTGTCTCCGGCGGCGAGGCCGGGATCGATGTCGAACAGCATGACGTGAAAGCCGCCCGGCGCGAAACGCACGCCCTCGCGCGGTTCGAGCAGGATCGAGCCGGCGCTGGCCATTACGGTGACGCCGTCTTCCTCCTTGGTCTCGTGCATTTCGGCTTCGCCGACGCCCATGACCTCGACCGATACGATGCGTACCGGCTCGTCACGGTTGGAGACGAGATCGAAATAGGCGACGCCCGGACGCCCCTCGACTGCGGGCAGGCGCACGCGTGCCTGCGACAGCGCCAGGCCGAGCTGCGCATCGCCGGCATCGTTGGCGATCGCCTCTTCCTGCAGATCGCCTTGGTCCACCTCGGTCGTGTCGCCGCACGCGGCAAGGGCGGCGGGCAGGGCGAGAGCGGCAAGAACTATGAGGCGGCGCATGGCGATCCAATCTTCGATACTGGCAATTGTCGATAGCGACCAGATAGGAGGCGCGGCGGACTTGTGCCACCGAAAACCGCGCCTATATCGCCCCCACAATCGACGAGCCGCAAGCGCGCGCTTGCCCCGATGGGGAGTGTGCCGAACGCGGTGTCCGCAAGAAGAAGGGTGGAACTACTCAATGGCTAAAGTTATCGGTATCGACCTCGGCACGACCAACAGCTGCGTTGCAGTGATGGATGGCGACAAGCCCAAGGTGATCGAGAATTCCGAAGGCGCGCGCACCACGCCCTCGATCGTCGCATTCACCAAGGATGGCGAGCGTCTGATCGGCCAGCCGGCCAAGCGCCAGGCGGTGACCAATCCCGACAACACGATTTTCGCGGTGAAGCGCCTGATCGGCCGCCGGTTCGAAGACCCCATGACCAAGAAGGACATGGAGCTGGTCCCCTATGACATCGTCAAGGGCAAGAACGGCGACGCATGGGTCAAGGCGGGCGGCGAGGATTACTCGCCCTCGCAGATCTCGGCCTTCACCCTGCAGAAGATGAAGGAAACCGCCGAGAGCTATCTGGGCGAGACCGTGACGCAGGCCGTCATCACCGTGCCTGCCTATTTCAACGACGCACAGCGCCAGGCAACCAAGGACGCCGGCCAGATCGCCGGCCTGGAAGTGCTGCGCATCATCAACGAGCCGACCGCGGCGGCGCTGGCCTATGGCCTCGACAAGCAGGACGGCAAGACCATCGCGGTCTACGACCTTGGCGGCGGCACGTTCGACATTTCGATCCTTGAGATCGGCGACGGCGTGTTCGAGGTGAAGTCGACCAATGGCGACACCTTCCTGGGCGGTGAGGATTTCGACAGCGCGATCGTCGAATATCTCGCCGAATCCTTCCAGAAGAAGGAGAACATGGACCTGCGCAAGGACAAGCTTGCGCTGCAGCGCCTGAAGGAAGCCGCCGAAAAGGCGAAGATCGAGCTTTCGAGCGCGCAGACCACCGAGGTGAACCTGCCGTTCATCACCGCGCGCATGGAAGGCGGCAGCACGACCCCGCTGCACCTGGTCGAGAATATCAGCCGCGCCGATCTGGAGCGCCTGGTCGACCGCCTGATCCAGCGCACGCTTGAGCCTTGCAAGAAGGCGCTGGCCGACGCCGGTGTGACCGCCAAGGAGATCGACGACGTCGTCCTGGTCGGCGGCATGACCCGCATGCCCAAGGTGCGCGAGACGGTGAAGAGCTTCTTCGGCAAGGAACCGCATACCGGCGTGAACCCGGACGAGGTCGTGGCCATGGGCGCCGCCATCCAGGCAGGCGTGCTGCAGGGCGACGTCAAGGACGTGCTGCTGCTCGACGTGACTCCGCTGTCGCTGGGTATCGAGACGCTGGGCGGCATCATGACCAAGATGATCGACCGCAACACCACGATCCCGACCAAGAAGTCGCAGGTCTATTCCACCGCTGACGACAATCAGCAGGCGGTGACCATCCGCGTCTTCCAGGGCGAGCGCGAGATGGCGGCGGACAACAAGATGCTGGGCCAGTTCGACCTTGTCGGCATTCCGCCTGCACCGCGCGGCGTGCCGCAGATCGAGGTGACGTTCGACATCGACGCCAACGGCATCGTCAACGTGTCGGCCAAGGACAAGGGCACGGGCAAGGAACAGCAGATCCGCATCCAGGCATCGGGCGGCCTGTCGGATTCAGACATCGACCAGATGGTGCAGGACGCCGAGAAGTTCGCCGAGGAGGACAAGCAGCGCAAGGCCCGCGCCGAAGCGCGCAACCAGGCCGACAGCCTCGTCCATTCGACCGAGCAGCAGCTCAAGGAAAACGGCGACAAGATCGACGCGGGCCTCAAGTCCGAGATCGAGGCCGCGATCGCCGAGACCCGGACCGCGCTGGAAGGCGAGGACGTCGACGACATCAACGCGAAGTCCTCTGCACTTGCCGAAAAGGCGATGAAGATGGGCCAGGCGATCTACGAGAAGCAGCAGGCCGAGGCCGCTCCGGCGGAGGATGGCGCGGCTGCAGGCAGCGAGGCCGGCGGCGACGAGGAAGTCGTCGATGCCGAGTTCTCGGAAGTGGATGGCGACGGCGAGGGCGAGACCAAGTCCTCGTAAGTTATCCGCGCCCGCGTATGGGCCTGACTTGAAAAGCGGCCCGCGGGTCTATTAGGCAGATAACGGTTAACCCACCGCGTTAACCTTGCCGATAGGCCCGCGGGTCTATGCATTGGCGGGCCTGCACGGTCAGGCCTGGCGCGACGGGAACGCGCAATCGTGGTGAGGGTCGCTTCTCGCTGATCATGGAATTAAATATGCCGATCCGGCGGCGCCGTATGGCAAGCCGGGCGTTACGGAGGCCGAGTGGAAACCGAAGTCGACTTTTACGAACTGCTGGAAGTCGAGCGTTCGGCGGACGACAAGACGATCAAGTCCGCCTATCGCAAGCTGGCGATGCGCTTTCATCCGGATCGCAATCCGGGCGACGCGGAGTCCGAGGCGCAATTCAAGGCGATCAGCCGCGCATATGACTGCCTGAAGGACCCGCAGAAGCGTGCGGCCTACGACCGTTTCGGCCATGCCGCTTACGAACAGGCGGCCAGCGGCGGCGGCGGCCAAGGCGGCGGGCAGGGCTTCTCCGACATTGGCGACATCTTCGAGACGATCTTCGGCTCCGCCTTTGGCGGCGCATCGGCAGGCGGCCGCCAGCGCCGCGGTGCGGATCTGCGCTATGACATGGAAATCACGCTGGAAGAGGCGTTCCATGGCAAGGAAACCGAGATCACGATAGAGGTGTCGCAGACCTGCGATCCGTGCGGCGGATCGGGCGCGGAGCCCGGTACCGGCAAGCGCGGCTGCGAAACCTGCGGCGGTTTCGGCAAGGTGCGTGCGCAGCAGGGGTTCTTCGTCGTCGAACGAGCCTGTCCCACCTGCCATGGCCGCGGCGAAGTCATCGAGAAGCCATGCCGCGTCTGCCGCGGCGAAGGCCGCGTCGACATGCCGCAGACGCTGGAAATCAGCGTGCCGCCGGGTGTCGAGACCGGCACCCGCATCCGCCTGTCCGGCAAGGGCGAGGCGGGGCCGCAGGGCGCGCCATCGGGCGATCTCTATATCTTCATGCATGTGCGCCGGCACGACGTGTTCGAACGCGACGGCACCAACCTGTTCACCAAGGTTCCCATCACCTTCACCAAGGCGGCGCTGGGCGGCACGGTCAGCCTGCCGGGCCTGGATGGCGAGTGGATCACGGTGAACATTCCCGCCGGCGTCCAGTCGGGCGAACAATTGCGCAAGCGGGGTGAGGGCATGCCCGTCCTGCAGG
>JAPYSD010000694.1 GCA_029936705.1 Croceicoccus sp.
GAGTTCGGTGTGGCCCTTCTGCCTGCCGAAACCCTTGGCCTCGGTCACGGTGATGCCCGAAACGCCCACCTCGTGCAGCGCTTCCTTCACCTCGTCCAGCTTGAACGGCTTGATAATCGCCTCGACCTTTTTCACGCTGTCAGCCTGAGCCCCCGCATCTGTCTGTCATTCCCATTCCGGCGTTCGATGCGCGGCTGCGGCCTGCCGCAGCGCAAGAATCGCGCCGAAGTCGAGAGCGGAGACTAGGCGCTCGCAAGGGGGTGTGAAAGGGGCGGAATGGCGATTCGAGCGGGTTTTTGCGGTTGCACACGCAATATCGTTGCGCCGGCCACCCCGCGTTGGTTAACGCTTGTGCAGGCAGTGCCTGGAAATTAGGCAGTGCCTTTCTATTGGGCTATTTCTCAGCCCAGTGCCGCCAGCCGAAGCCCTTGCGTTTCGGGCAGGCCTGCCATCAGGTTCAGGTTCTGCACCGCAGCGCCGCCAGCGCCCTTGCCCAGATTGTCGAGCCGGGCCACGAGCCGCGCCTGGGCCCCGTCCGCCGAACCGAACACGAAGAGTTCGAGGCGGTCGCTGGCGGGCATGTCGCCATGCAGCAGCAATTCGCTGTGCGCATCGGCGGACACGCTGACCAGCGGACTGCCTTCATAGAACCGTGCCAGCGCGCCGCGCAGCCTGTCGGGATCCGCTGCGCCCTCGATCGCGCCCAGCGGCAGCGGGACTTCCACCACCATGCCGCGATAGGCATCGACGACAGCGGGAGCGAAAAGCGGTTCGTGCGCCAGGCCTGCCAGCACCTTCATTTCCGAAACGTGCTTGTGCCCCATCGCCAGCCCATAGGCGCGAAAGGCGATGCCGTTACCGTCCGCCTTGGCGGTTTCGAAATGGTCGATCAGCGCCTTGCCCCCGCCCGAATAGCCGGAGACGGCATTGACCGTGTAGGGCCAGTCGGCAGGCAGCAGACCGGCGCGCACCAGCGGAGCGATCAGCGCCAGAAATCCCGTGGGATAGCACCCGGGATTGGCGACGAAGCGCGCCTGCGCCACCGTGTCCCGCCCGACCAGCTCGGCAAAGCCATAGGTCCAGCCGCTTGCCACGCGGTGCGCGGTCGAGGCGTCGATCACGCGGGTCCGGTCGTTGCGGATCATCGCCACAGCGTCGCGCGCGGCATCGTCGGGCAGGCACAATATGGCGATGTCGCAATCGTTCAGCGCCTCGGCCCGGGCGGCATCGTCCTTGCGCCTGTCGTCGGGCAGGATCACCAGCGACAACTCGCTGCGCCCCGTCAGCCGCTCCGCGATCTCCAGCCCGGTGGTGCCCGCTGCGCCGTCGATGAAGACGCTGGTCATCAGCAGGGCTTCAGCAGCGCCAGCGGCACATAGCCGACCGGACCGAATTCCAGCGGATCGCCGCCCGCGTCGCCGGCGATGACGCCCCAGGCCCAGTCGCCGGCCATGTCGAGCACGTCAAACATGCCGCCTTCGGTCACGGCACCAACCGGCTGCGCGTCGGTCGCGGCCTTTTCATATACCGGGCTGGCCTGCAGCGCGGTGTGCTGC
>JAPYSD010000695.1 GCA_029936705.1 Croceicoccus sp.
GTGAAATCCCATGCACCGATGTGCCGCGACATATCCGATGAGATCGCTTGCTGGGCTATGCGGTATCGGCCCCAAATCCTTTTCGCGGCCTTGGGTTGGGGTTCGACAAGATGATCGACAGCGAGACCGGTGAAGCGTTTGGCAGGGCGGTCATGATAGATGAGATGAAATCGCCAATTGCGGCCGTCCATTGCGGGGTCTGGCGGGAGAATGAAAACGACGAATGGGAGCTCGCGAGCCTCGAACTCGGCGGCAAAATCTTTGACGATCCTGAGTTTGGCGTCCTCATCCACCTCATGAGGCAATTCGCCGATCGCGCGATATTGAATGCGGCCACCCCGACCATCGTGAAAAATGGCTCCGAAGGAAGACTTAGCTTCCCGTTCCTCTCGAGCTTGCCTCTGCGCGCCGGATTCATTCCTAGGCCGCCGCTCTCGCGGCTTCCATCCGAACCGAACTAAGAGTGCGCGAACGCTGGAATTATCTATCCCAGCGAGAGTGAACGTCTCGTCCGACTTAGCCGTGGCTATCGCACTAGATAAAGCTGGAGGGCATTGAGCATCGCGCGCGACGTCGGACCAGAATTGCTCAGTGCCAGCAATGCGAATTGTAATCCTATCTTCCGAAGGATTGTTTTCGGCTTCCTCCACGAGCCTCCAAAACTCTCGGCGCGCGACCGGATCGTCAGCGATGTTGGAGAGGACCTTGGCTGGGCGAGTCGAGTGGGATGCCCTTGCCTCCAATGCCGCGATGTAGTCGGCCGGCGTCTCGGTCGGTTTTTCACAATCGGCAGCGTTGCGGGCCGGGAGCTTCTCTTCCCGTTTTTTGCTGATCGCCTGGTGTGAAAAGTGAAAGCCGGTTACGCCTGCTTCGTTAGCTGAACGAGTGCGCTTTCTGCGGGAAGCGCCAGCGTTCTGCTTCGCCCTCTTTCGCGAGCCGCCTTGATCATTCTCGTCCGATGGATTGAGACGCATCTCATCGTTTCGCTTATCCATTCTGACTTTATAGGATGCCGGTCAGTGTCCAGCAAAATGGAGTCCTGCTCGCACGTCGCCGGCGAGTGTTTGAAAACACTATCGATGGCAAGGTCGAAACGCGCTTGAAATGGGCTGCCGGTGACGCTGAATTTACGGATCGAAAATCGACCAGTCTCTTGACAAAGCTGTCTGCGAATTCAGGCCAGGTACCGATGCCATGCAGGCTCTAAAAAACGATCCGCGTCGCGTTCGAAATAAATCACCCAAGGCAACGAAAGTTGCCGCCCCAAGGGACCGAAGGCCCGCCCCAAAAGGAGACCGGTAGGTCGACGTGCGAGCAACGCGAGCCTCTTCCGGCGCCATTGATGGCACAGGACGCATCTTAGTCGTATGCTCGGAACGTGCATATGACTAAGAGGTATTGCGCCTAAAAAATTATAGACCTGATACGACTCTGAAAATGGTCGTTATCATCGTCTGTTTCCAGGATTCTTACAGGATGAGCATGTCTTCTGAGAAATATGCTATCAAAATTTGGTGGATTTGGATCCGTTATGCGGAAAATCTGGCCAACCC
>JAPYSD010000143.1 GCA_029936705.1 Croceicoccus sp.
CTCACGCTCGGCATCGCATTCCAGTGCTTCGAGGAAATCCTCCACCGGGCGGCCCAGGCTTTCCTCGCGGCTGGCGCCGGTGATCCGTTCCCACGCCGCGTTCAGCGAGGACCAGCGCCCTTTGCAGTCGATCTCGAAGATTACCTCGTCGATGGTGTCGCGCAGCCGCTGGCTTTCGTCGCGCGCGGCGGCAAGGTCCGCGCGGTCGCGCCGGGCGCGGTCGGCCCATGCGGCCAGCGGCAACGCCGTGACGGCAAGCAGGAAGCAGAAAACCCCGAAGGAAGACTGCAGCGCGGTCTGCACGTCACCGAAACGAGCCGCGAAGAACGCGGTGGCCGCGATGATGGCAACCGCGGCGACGGCCCGCCGCAGCCCGCCCGCGACGGCGACCAGCACCGCCAGCGGGAGGGCGAGGCACGCAGCGGGAAACACCGACTGCGAGAAGATGGCGGCGGTGCCAAGCACGGTCACCGCCATCAGCGCAATCGTCAGCCGTGGCCCGTCGATCCGCGTCCATCCGCGCAAGCGTCCACGCGCGCGCCGGGCCGCGCCCTTGCCACAGGTTCCGTATCTCCCGCCGGCTGTTCCTGTCGGAGTAGCCATCGCTGACATGCCTTTTTATCGCAGGCCGCTGACTTGCGGCACGCGGCCATGCTGTGGGCACGGCAAACAAAGGCAATCCGAACACGGGACTAGGGGGAAGCCCCTAATTCCCGAACAGGGACAGTTACGTGGAGATGCTTATTCGGCCAGCAGGCGCTCTGCAATCGCGCGCACTTCGGCGCCCATGTCGTCGCGTTCCAGCGCCAGTGCCAGCGTCGCCTCGACAAAGCCGGTCTTGGACCCGCAGTCATAGCGCTTGCCGTCGAAGGTGACCGCGTGGAACGGTTGGTTGCCGATCATGCGCGCCATGGCGTCGGTCAGCTGGATCTCGCCGCCCGCGCCCTTGTCCTGCGTTTCCAGCGTGCGCATCACTTCGGGCTGCAGGATGTAGCGGCCCGACACGATCTTGTTCGACGGCGCCTGGTCGACGGGCGGCTTTTCGACCAGCCCCTTCACCTCGGTCAGGCTGCCGTTTGCGGCGCCCGGATCGATCACGCCGTAGCTGGAGACCGATTCCTGCGGCACTTCCAGCACCGACACGAGATTGCCGCCAACCTCGTTATAGGCCTCGACCATCTGCTTCATGCAGCCGGGCTTGCCCCACATCAGCTCGTCGGGAAGCAGGATGGCGAACGGCTCGTCCCCCACGATGGCGCGCGCGCACCAGATCGCGTGGCCCAGGCCCATCGGCTCCTGCTGACGCACGGTGATGAGGTCGCCGGGCCGGAAACGCGTGGGGTCCAGCACGGACAGGTCCTTGCCGCGCTCCTTCATCGTCGCCTCGAGCTCGAAGGCGATGTCGAAATTCTCGACCAGCGCGGTCTTGCCGCGGCCGGTGACGAAGATCATCTGCTCGATCCCCGCCTCGCGCGCCTCGTCCACCGCGTACTGGATCAGCGGCTTGTCGACGATGGGAAGCAGTTCCTTGGGAATGGCCTTGGTGGCAGGGAGGAAGCGCGTGCCGAGGCCGGCAACGGGGAATACGGCCTTGCGGATCGGCTTGCGGTCAGTCGTCGGGGAGGTTTCGGGCATGGGTGCCATCAGTCCTTTGTGCTGCGAAAGCGAAATCTCGTGTTTTCTAGGCATTGGGCCCACAAGGTTGCAAGACCGTGTCCGGTGGATCGGTGCTCCCATACGGCTTGCGATCAGTCTATTTCGGGCTAAAGCGGGCCGATGGACAAGATAGTCATTCAAGGCGGCAAGCGCCTTTCGGGTACGCTGCCGATCTCGGGCGCGAAAAATGCCGCTCTCACGCTGCTTCCCTGCGCGCTGCTGACCGAAGAGCCGTTGACGCTGCGCAACCTGCCGCGGCTGGCGGATATCGACCAGTTCCAGCACCTGCTCAACGGCTTTGGGGTGTCGACCGCGATTGCAGGTTCGCGGCCCGAGGATTTCGGCCGGGTGATGACCTTGCAGGCTACGCGCCTGACCAGTTCAACCGCGCCATACGACATCGTACGCAAGATGCGCGCCTCGATCCTGGTGCTGGGGCCGCTGCTGGCCCGCGCGGGCGAGGCGACCGTATCGCTGCCGGGCGGCTGCGCGATCGGCAACCGGCCGATCGACCTGCATCTGAAGGCGCTGGAAGCGATGGGGGCCGAGATCGAACTGGCGGCCGGCTATGTCCGCGCGCATGCCCCCGATGGCGGGCTGCCGGGCGGGGATTTCACCTTCCCCGTCGTCTCTGTCGGCGCGACCGAGAATGCACTGATGGCCGCCGTGCTCGCGAGGGGCACCACGCGGCTGGAAAACGCCGCGCGCGAGCCGGAGATCGTGGACCTGTGCAGGCTGCTTTCGGCCATGGGCGCCGAGATCGAGGGGATCGGCGAATCGGAACTGACGATTCACGGCGTCGACCGGCTGCACGGCGCGACCTATCGCGTGATGGCCGACCGGATCGAGGCAGGCAGCTATGCCTGCGCCGCAGCGATTACGGGGGGCGACGTGTTCCTGAAGGGCGCCGATGCGCATGACATGCGCGCCACGACCCATGCGCTGCGCAACGCGGGCGTTGTGGTGGAAGAGCGCAAGGACGGCATCCAGATCGCGCCCAACGGTCCGCTCAAGGCCGTGAACATCTCGACCGCGCCGTTCCCGGGCTTTGCCACCGACATGCAGGCGCAGATGATGGCGCTGCTATGCCTGGCCGAGGGCACCAGCGTGCTGAACGAGACGATTTTCGAAAACCGCTACATGCACGTGCCCGAGCTGAACCGCATGGGCGCGCATATCGAGACCAATGGCCGCACGGCGGTGGTCCACGGCGTGACAAAGCTGACCGGCGCGGAAGTGATGGCGACCGACCTGCGCGCATCGATGTCGCTGGTGATCGCTGGCCTTGCCGCCGAGGGCGAGACGACGGTGCACCGCCTCTATCACCTCGACCGCGGGTACGAGCGGCTGGAGGAAAAGCTGCAGCTGGTCGGCGCTCAGGTCGAGCGGGTTGGCGGGGATTGATCGGGGCGCATTGCGGACCGGCAACTCACGCCGGTTGCGAACATCGAGCGAACGCGCCAAAAATGGGCGATGCGTCGTCTTGTTGTCCTTCTGTCTGCGCCATTCCTGCCGCTAGCACTTGGTAGTTGTTCGTACATCTACGACCTGAAGGCAGTGACGATTGACGGGCGCATCGCGTTTGTTGTCGATCCCGATTCTAGCCGGCAAGCGGATTGCATAAGCAGCATTTACGTCGCGGTTGATGACGGCGGACCGTTGGCTGAACCCGTTGCAGGTGATGAAGTGGGGCTCGTCGAAAACGGTGGTGTCTATTGGTGGGATTTCCGCGATGTGCGCTCGTGCGATAACCCCTTCCCGATCTTTTACGGAGATGAGCTACAAGGTGAGCCATCCGACAACGTGGGATATGTGGCTCCGAAACCGCTAGTATCGGATGTGGTCTATCAGGTCGGAACTGGCGGAAGCGGTTCGGGGAGTGGAACTGTGTGGTTCAGGATGCGGCCCGACGGTCGAATCGAGAATTATCAAAGTGATCCGACGCCGCCGTCACGGGATGCGGATGGCTATGTAGTTGAGCCGAACTGAGCACTTTGGCGAATTTTGCTATCCATCCCCAATCCGGGCCTTGCGGTTGCCTAATCCCAGCTCTTCACCGCCCCGCGCTTCGCCTTCACCTCGCCGCGTTCCTTCTTCGACTTCAGCCGCTTCAACTTGCCCACGCGGTTGACGCGTGACTTGGCGCGTTTCTTCGGCTGCACCATCGCCTGTTCAAGCAGTTCGGTCAGCTTGTCGCGCGCGTCGGTGCGGTTTTCGGCCTGCGTGCGGAAACGCTTTGCCTCGATCAGCAGGTCGCCGCTGGCGGTCAGCTTGCTGCCAGCCAGCCGTTGCAGCCGGTGAAAGATCGGCTGCGGCAGGTTCAGGGCATAGATATTGACACGCAGCTGTACCGCGGTCGCCACCTTGTTGACGTTCTGCCCGCCGGGGCCCGACGCGGTGACGAACCGTTCTTCGGCCAGGGCGTGAGCGCGGTCGATTATGCCTCCGGAGGACATTGGCTCCCCTGCGGCCAATCGATCGTTGCGGGCAATTCCGGGCAAAGCCGCGCGAAATCGGCGGGCAGCGGGGCAATCGCGCTGATCGGGTCCTTGCCTTCGCGCTGGACCACCAGCTCCGCGGCGTGCAGCATGGTGCGGCCAGCGCCCTTTCCGTCGCCATAGACCGGATCGCCGAGCAGCGGGAAACCCAGCCCGGCCAATGCGTGAATCCGGATCTGGTGGGTTCGGCCGGTTTCCGGTGCGAAGGCGATCGCCGTCACCCCGTCCTTTACGCCCAGCTTGCTCCAGTGCGTCACCGATGGCTTGCCCTTCTTCGCCGCGATCATGCGCCAGCCCTTTTCGGCGCTGCTGATCTTGGACAGTGACAGCGCGATCGTGCCTTCATCCTCGGCCAGTTCGCCCGCCAGCAGGCCGATGTAATGCTTGGTCACAGCCCGCGCCTCGAACGCCGCGCTGAAGCGTTTCAGCGCCTTGGGATTGCGCGCCAGCAGCAGGCAGCCCGAGGTATCGGTATCGATCCGGTGCACCGGCACGGGATCGCGCTGAAAGCCGAGGCGCAGCGTCTCGATGTGATCCTCGAGGCTGGGTCCGCCCGCCCGGGGGCGTTCGATGGGAAGGCCAGCGGGCTTGTCGATGACCAGCGCTTCGCCGTCCTCGAACAGGATATCGATGTCTTTCATAATTCTCTGACTGCCGTTTCGATGCGCTGCAGGGCTGCGCGCAATGTGTCTTCGCTTGCCGCGAAACTGATGCGGAATCCGGCAAGCCCGCAATGCGCCCCGCCAAAGGCCGATGCCGGGACCACCGCGACCCCGTGTTCCAGCAGGTGCAATGCCAGCGCGCCATCGTCTTCCACGGCGCCGCCGATCAGGGGTGCGGCATCGACCAGGCAATAGAACGCGCCATCGGGCACGGGCGTCGACAGGCCGGGCATCGCATCGATGCCGGCACAGACCAGGTCGCGGCGCGCGCGGAAGAGGTCGCGCCATTCGGCCAGGAAATCCTGCGGTCCCTCCATCGCCGCAACCGCGCCCGCCTGGCTGATCGAGCAGGGATTGCCGCTGCTGTGCGATTGCAGCCGCTCCATCGCGCGGATCAGCCATTCGGGCCCGGTGGCGAAGCCGATGCGCAGGCCGGTCATCGCATGGCTTTTCGATACGCCCGATATGGTCAGCACGCGGTGCGCAAGGTCGGGGCGCAGCGCGGCCAGGGTTGCGTGTCTGCCGCCGGTGTAGCGCAGGGGCGCATAGATATCGTCGCTCATCACCAGCACGCGCGGATGGCGGTCGAGCACGTCTGCGATGGCGAGCAGTTCGTCTGCCGGAAAAACCGCCCCGGTCGGATTGCCGGGGCTGTTAAGCAGGAGCCAGCGCGTGCGCGGGGTGATCGCCGCCTCCAAAGCGTCGGCCAAAAAGCGGAACGCGCTGGCGGGCGTGGTCGGCAGCGGCACGACCTTGGCCCCGGCGAAGCGCGCGATTTCGGGATAGCTGACCCACCAGGGCGCGGGGATCACCACCTCGTCGCCCGGGTCAATCGTGGCGCAGAGCGCGTGGAAGATCGCCTGCTTGCCGCCCGCGCTGATCGTGGTGTCGGCAGGGGTCGCCGCAATGCCGAGGTCGCGGGTAAAATGCAGCGCGGCGGCGCGTTTCATCGCGCTGGTGCCGCCGACGGGCGTATAACGCGTTGCGCCGTCCCGCAGCGCCTGGTGCATCGCCTCGATCACGTGGGGCGGCGTGGCCAGGTCAGGTTCGCCCACCGATAGCGAGATTATGTCACGCCCCGCTTCGCGCAGCGCGGTCGCGCGGTCGGTCATGGCCGTGGTCTGCGACGGCTGGATCCGCTGCAGGGCCTGGGAAAGCTGCGGCTGGCTCATGCGGAGGCGATCAGGCGCGCGCGCATCAGGCCGCGCAGCGAATTGCCGATCATCAACCCTTCGCGCAGGTCTTCGGCGCGCAGTTCCGCTTCCTCGGCGCGACCTTCCTCGATCAGGAAGCGGCGCAATACGCCGGGCAGGAGGCCTGCCGACAACGGGGGGGTCAGCAGCTTGCCATCACGCTCGACGAAGACATTGGTAAAGCTTCCCTCCGTAACGAGGCCATCGGCGCGCACGAGGATCGCTTCCTTCGCGCCCTTGCCGGCTGCGGCCTCGCGGGCCGCGTCATAGAAGTCGCGCTCGGTGGTCTTGTGGCGCAGGCGTGGGTCGTCGGGGCGTATCTCCAGCGGCACCAGCGCGGCGGGAACGGGCTCTTCCAGCGGAGCGGGAAAAGGCTTCAGCCGAATCGCGAACCTGCCGTCGCGTTGCAATTCGATCTTCAGCCGCGCCGCTTCGCGGTGGGTGAAGCAGACCGCCTGCACCTCGTTCCTGATCGCGTGGCGATCGCAATCGAAATCCAGCTCTGCCGCGCTTTCCTTCAGCCGTTCCAGGTGAAGCTCGATCATGGGCACGCCCTTTTGCGGATCATAGCCCATCGTCTCGATCAGCATCGTGTCGGGCGCCAGGGTGCGCAGCGGCAGGGGCTGGCTGATGGTCAATGCGCGGCCCCCCAGCTGTGGCCGGTGCCGATCTCGATCCCCAGCGGGACCGACAGCTCGACCGAGGGCAGCGCGGCTTCGGCCATGACGCGTTCGATCACCGGCGACGCGGCGGCGACGTCGCTTTCGGGGAGTTCGAAGACCAGTTCGTCGTGCACCTGCAGCAGCATCCTTACATGGCCCAGCCCTGCGTCGTGCAATGCGGGCATCATGCGGACCATCGCGCGCTTGATGATGTCGGCGCTGGTGCCCTGGATCGGCGCGTTGATGGCGGCACGTTCCGCTCCCGCGCGCTCGTTCGGGTTCTTCGAACCGATGTTCCGGAAATGGGTCTTGCGCCCGAACAGCGTCTCGGAATAGCCGGCCTCGCGCACGCGCTCCAGCGTGTGGACGATATAGCGCTGGATGCCGGGAAAGCGTTCGAAATAGCGGTCGATCACGGCCTGCGCCTCGTCCGCGTCGGTGCCCAGCCTGCCCGCCAGTCCCCAGCGCGAAATGCCGTAGAGAATGGCGAAATTGATCGTCTTGGCCTGCGCGCGGGTGTCGCGGGTCACCTCGCCATACATCTCGCGCGCGGTGCGGGCATGAATGTCCTCGCCGTTGGCGAACGCCTCTTTCAGCGGGGGGACGTCGGCCACGTGCGCGGCAAGGCGCAGCTCGATCTGCGAATAGTCGGCGGCCAGCAGCACATTACCCTCTTCCGCCACGAAAGCCTCGCGGATCTGGCGGCCGGTCTCGGTGCGGATCGGGATGTTCTGCAGGTTCGGATCGGTCGAGGACAGGCGCCCCGTCTGCGCGCCGACCAGGCTGTAGCTGGTGTGCACGCGGCCCGTCTGCGGGTTGATCGCCTGCTGCAAAGCCTCGGTATAGGTGGAGCGCAGCTTTGACAGGCCGCGCCATTCCAGCACCTTGCTGGCCATCGGCACGCCTTCGCCGGCCAGCTTTTCCAGCACGGTCTGGTCGGTGGAGAACTGGCCGCTCTTGCCCTTGCGACCGCCCTTCAGGCCCATCTTGTCGAACAGGATGTCGCCCAGCTGCTTGGGGCTGCCGATGGCAAAACTCTCGCCCGCCATCTCGTGCACCTCGGACTCCAGCGATGCGATCTGCTCGGCAAATTCGCCGGACAGCCGCGCCAGGTGCTCGCGGTCGACCTTGATGCCGTTGCGTTCCATCATCGCGACTACGGGGATCAGCGGGCGGTCCACGTTCTCGTAGATGCGCGTTCCGCCTTCGTCCGCCAGCCGCTGGCGCAGCACGCGGTGCAGGCGCCAGGTCACGTCCGCGTCCTCGGCGGCATAGCGC
>JAPYSD010000696.1 GCA_029936705.1 Croceicoccus sp.
ATGGCGGCCTCGAAGTGCAGGTTGGCGAAGACGGCGCGACCGGCTTCATCAAGCGTTCGGACCTGGGCCGCGACCGTGACGAACAGCGTCCCGACCGCTTCCAGACCGGCCAGAAGATCGACGCGATGGTCACCGGTTTCGACCGCACCAAGAAGCCGAACTTCTCGATCAAGGCGCGTCAGATCGCGGAAGAGAAGCAGGCGGTCGAGCAGTACGGTTCGTCCGATTCGGGTGCGTCGCTGGGCGATATCCTCGGCGAAGCGCTGAAGGGCAAGAACTGAGCCAATGGGGCGGCGGCGCGGCTTCGGTCGCGGCCGCCCTCCCCGGCTTGGCCAAAACCGAAAAAGGCCCGCCCGGACATCCGCGGCGGGCCTTTTGCTTTGGTTAATATGCCCCTACATCATGCCGCGAAGGAGCGCGCCATGATCGAAGTCCACCAGTTCCCCTGCCTCTCCGACAATTACGGCTATCTGCTGCACGAACCGGCCAGTGGTGAAACGGTGTGCATCGATACGCCCGACGCCGACGCCTATCTTCGCGAGGCGGAAAAGAAGGGCTGGCGGATCACCCAGATCTGGAACACGCACTGGCACCCCGATCATGCCGGAGGGAACGAAGCGATCAAGGCAGCAACGGCCTGCAAGATCATCGCCCCCGCCGCCGAGGCACCGAAGATCGCCGCAATCGACCGGACGGTGGCCGGTGGTGACAGCGTGGCCCTCGGAAAGCTATCGGCCGATGTGATCGACGTGGGCGGACACACCAAGGGCCATATCGCCTATCATCTGCCAGATGCGGGAGTCGCCTTTGTCGGCGACAGCGTCTTTGCCCTGGGCTGCGGCCGCATGTTCGAGGGCACGGCCGAACAGTTCTGGGCCAGTCTCGAGCGCATCAAGGCGCTACCTCCCGAAACCCTGCTCTATTGTGCGCACGAATACACGGCAGCCAACGCCCGCTTCGCGCTTCATGCCGATCCCGACAACGCGGCGCTCGGAGAATATGCCAACGAGGTGTCGGAACGCCGCTCGGAGGGGCTACCCACGGTTCCGACCCGGCTGGGGCTGGAACTGTCGACCAACCCCTTCCTGCGCGCCGACGATCCTGACATGCAATCCCGGTGGGGCGGCGGCGGGCCTGTCGCGACCTTCGCCGCCCTTCGCGCGGCCAAGGACCAGTTTCAGGGCTAGCGCGCGATGGATGACGGCCAAATCTTCCGCCTGAACCCGGATGAACACCGCGCCCGCGCCGATGCCGAGCAGCTCTATCGCAGCGTTTCGCAGCGCCTGATCCGGCTGCTTCCGACAGGCAGCGAAATCATGCATGTCGGCGCCACTGCGATCCCCGGTTGCCTCACCCGGGGCAATCTCGACATCATGGTCCGCGTCGACAGCGACGAGTTTGCCGAAGCCGATCGCGCCTTGGTCAGCCTCTTTGCCCGCAGCACCGCGCCAAGCGAGGATGCGTTCGCTGCCTTCGAGGATGCAGGCTCCACCCCGCATCTTCGTATTCAGCTGGTTGCGCGAGGCGGCGATTTCGATGTGTTCGAGAA
>JAPYSD010000144.1 GCA_029936705.1 Croceicoccus sp.
CGCTGATTGGCGGCCTGATCGCCGTGGGCGGAGTGGGTTTCGATTATGCCCGCATGGCCGGCATGGATTCCGAACTGCAGAACGCGGCGGACCAGGCGGCGCTGGCCGCAGCGACGCAGCTGGACGGGCAGGACGGCGCGTGTTCCCGGGCCGACGATGCCGCGATCAACCTGCTCGACAACATCACTCTGCTGTCGAACGACGGTTCGGGCAATGCGGTTACGGTGAATTCCGGCGGTTCGGCGGCGAGCGGCAGCGACAAGTGCGGCAACCGCACCTATATCGCGTTCTACACCAGCTATACCGATCCCGCGACATTCACCGTGTCGAACTCGGACGAGACGTCGAAGGTCGTCGCTGTTTCGGTGGATTCCCGCACGTCGCGCTATGCGTTCACTCCGATCGTCGGGGCTATATTCGCTACCATGTCGGCCCGCGCGGTGGCGAGCCTGGGATCGGCGGTCTGCAATACGCCGCCCGTGATGATCTGCAATCCGGCCGAGAGCACCGACCCGAACTTCGACGATCTCTATAAGGGCAAGGGCGTGCGCCTCGTAACCGTGGGCGGTGGCGGTGGATGGGTGCCGGGCAATTTCGGCTATTTGCGGACCGGAACCGGGAACGGCGCCAACGATTTGCGTGCTGCTCTGGGCTGGAACACGCCGCCCGGCGAATGTGTCGAAACGACCGGTGTGGACACCAAGCCGGGGGCGAATACGTCCGTCACTGATGCGATCAATACGCGGTTCGACATTTTCGACCAGGGCCAGAATTGCCCGTCGGGAGGGGTATGCTCGCCTTCGGTAAACTCGGTGAAGGACCTGATCAAACGCGAAGGCACCAGCGGCAACAATTGTTCGCTTGGCAGTCAGGGTTGGGATCTTCCGGCCGAGGCTGACCAGTATCTGCCCGCCTCAACCGCTCCGCTGCAGGATACCTCTCCCTTGCCCAAGGTAATGGGATATCCGCGCGATATCTGCCACGCGGTCGCCGACAGCACGGGCGGACATTGTTCCTCGCCGGTCGGTAACGGGACCTGGGATCGCAACGCCTATTTCAAGGTGAATTACCCAAGCTGGGGCTGGGCCACCTGGCCTGCGAATACGGGGCTGTCGGCAGATGCGACACGCTATGATGTCTATCGCTGGGAAATGGCCAACGCGGGGAACACCGTCGTCGGCGAGACTGTCCTGGGCTCACGCTATGTCACCGGTAACGGCAACAACGCCCGCTATAGCTATGGCGCGGCGCAATGCGGCACGCCGATCACGCCCGGAGCGACGGTTCCCGACAGGCGCAAGATCACGGTCGCGGTCATCAATTGCGTCGCGGAAGGCGTGAACGGCAGTTCGACGAATGTGCCCGTCACCAAATGGATCGACGCATTCCTGGTCGAGCCATCGGTCAACCGTCCGCGCACGCACCAGGGCGATGTCTATATCGAGGTTATCGACGTCACCACGCTTGGCGGCGGCGGGGAAGTGGGACAGGCGGTCCGCAAGGACAAGCCTTACCTGATCGAATGAGGCTTCGTTTTCGCCTGGGCCGCCGCCTCGTGCGGGATCGCCGCGGGGTGGCCAGTGTCGAGATGGCGCTGATGACGCCCATCGTGTTCGCGCTGATGTTCACGACCTTCGAAGGTGGCAACTACCTCTGGACCGAGCACAAGGTGATCAAGGGCGTGCGCCAGGGTGCGCGCTATGCGGCGCGCCTGCCCTTCACCAGCTACGACTGTTCCTCGACCGCGCCCACGGGGACGACCGATATCCCGCTCGACAATATCAAGAATGTCGTGCGCACGGGCCTTCCCAGCGGACAGGCGTTTCCCAAGGTGAAGGGCTGGTCGAACAACGACATCACCATCACCGTCAGCTGCGATTCGGGTACCCAGACGGGCCTCTACAAGACCGTGGCCGGCGGCGCGCCGCGCGTGACCGTCAGCACCGTAGTGGTCTATCCGGCGCTGCTCGGCCTGCTCGGTTTCGACACCACCAATGTGAAGGTCCGCGCGCAGGCGCAGGCCGCGGTGGCGGGCGTATGATCCGCATCGGCGCAATCGGGCGTATCCGCGCGGACGAACGCGCCACCTCCGCGGTGGAATTCGCGCTCGTCGTGCCGGTGGTGATCCTGTTCCTGCTGGGCATCATCGACGTGGGGCGGTTCATCTGGAACACGAACGAGGTCGAGAAGGCCGTCCAGATCGGAACCCGCTGGGCCGTCGCGACCGACATCATCCCGGGTGACGACAGTGCGAACGGGCTGAAGAACTACAGCTATGCAATCAACGGCGGCATCCCCCAGGGACAGGTCGTGCCCAAGGCCGCGCCAGGCGGCGGTGGCAGCGGCTTTCCCGGAGTGGTCTGCACCAGCACGGCCGCCGGTACGGTTACCTGCACCTGCAAGGCAAGTTGCCCCTTTACCACCACCACCGACGGCGCTTCGTTTACCAACATCGTCGGGCGGATGAACCAGATCTACGGCGGGATCGGCAACGAAAACGTGCAGATCGATTACGACTGGTCCGGATTGGGATACTCCGGAGATCCAAATGGATCGGATGTCGACCCTCTGGTAACAGTCACCGTTAAGGACGTGGGATTTCGACCGATCTTTCTGGCCGGGATTTTCAACTTCGGCCTCCCCGACCTCAGCTACACGCTGACGATGGAAGACGGGGAAGGCGTGTTTTCGAACTAGGGTTTGTGAAATCATGAAAAGCGAACTCAACATTGCAGGCAGCAGCGGGACCGAATTGCCCATGAATGCTTTCGTCGTCGCAAGTGCGGCTCATATCGATCGCCTCGACAGCGCGATCGGCAGCCACCGGGCCAGCAAGCTGCACACGATTGCACTCGATGCCGGTCAGCCCGTGCCGCACTCGGTCATGGACCAGGCCGAAATGCTCGTACTGGAAATCGATCCGTCCAGCGAAGCGTCGCTGACCCGGATGGAGCAGGTACGCCGCGACCGGCCCGGCCTGCCGCTGCTCGCCGCGGTCGAGAATGCCGATCTGCGCCTCGTCCGGGCGCTGCTGCGCCAGGGCGTGACCGATGTCGTGGCGCTGCCTTTCGATTTCGACGAGCTGTTCACGCAGGTCATCGATGCCGCGGCAGCCAACAGCCATTCGCCGGGCATGGACCGGCTCGCCCCGATGGCGACGGTGGTGCACGCAGTTGGCGGTTCGGGGGCGACGACCGTCCTGACCCACCTGGCCGCGGCGATCGCCGACAACGGCAAA
Organism: Croceicoccus sp.; assembly: GCA_029936705.1. Classification (GTDB taxonomy): domain Bacteria; phylum Pseudomonadota; class Alphaproteobacteria; order Sphingomonadales; family Sphingomonadaceae; genus Croceicoccus. The sequence goes on from JAPYSD010000144.1 coordinate 3,239, forward strand.
TGCGGGCCGCGCGTCTGCCTGATCGACATGGACCTGCAGTTCGGCGAGGTGGCCACGCAAATGGGCCTGACCCCGCAGCACAGCGTGCTGGACCTGCTGGAGGCGGGCGAGCGGCTGGACGGCGACCTGATCCGCGACACGTCGATCCAGACCAAGTACGGCCACCACGTGATCGCCGCACCCGGCCAGATCATGCCGCTGGAGGATGTCGACGTCGACCGCCTGCTGCGCATGCTGACGCTGGCGAGGCGTGAATATGATTTCGTGCTGGTTGATCTGCCGGTGAACTGGACCAACTGGTCGCTTTCGGCGGCATTGGCATGCAGCGAGATGCTGGTCCTGACCGATCAGACCATCGGCGGACTGCGCCAGACGCGGCGCTGCCTCGACCTGTTCGACATGATGGATGTCCCGCGCGAGAACCTGCACCTGGTCGTCAATCGGGCCGAGAAGAAGATGTTCCAGTCGATCGGCGTGCACGAGGTGTCGGACACGCTGCAACGCAATGTCTCGGCCACGATCGCTAGGGACAAGGCGGGGCTGGATTCAGCGCAGGACCAGGGCGTCCTGCTGAGCGAGATCAACCGCAAGGCGCCATTCGTGAAGGATATCGCCAGGCTGGCGGACCAGATGTGCCAGCGCCACGGGGAGCAAGCCTGATGAAATGGTCGGTCAAGCGCGCGGAGCAATCCGTCCAGACGGATGGCTATGCGCCTGCCGCGTTGCAGACGCTGGACGGCGAGCAGGACGAGGCCAAGAAGCGGGCGCTCGACCTCAAGGTCTCGATCCACCGGGCGCTGCTCGACAAGATCAACCTGTCCGCGCTCGAGCAGATGCCGCGCGAGCAGATTCGGACCGAAATTACCGAGATCATCGGCGAGATCCTCATGCAGCGGCAGGAGCCGCTGAACCGCACCGAACGCAGCGCACTTATCGACGACGTCCTCGACGAGCTGCTGGGCCTTGGTCCGCTGGAACCGCTGCTGCAGGACGATTCGATCACCGACATCCTGGTGAACGGCCCCGACATCGTGTTCGTGGAGCGCAACGGCCTGCTGGAACGTGCGCAGACCGAGTTCCAGAACGACAAGCACCTGATGCGCATCATCCAGAAGATCGTCAGCGCGGTGGGCCGCCGCATCGACGAATCCTCGCCCTTCGTCGACGCCCGCCTGGCGGACGGTTCGCGCGTGAACGCGATCGTGTCGCCGCTGGCGGTCGATGGATCGCTCCTTTCCATCCGCAAGTTCGCCAAGAAGCGGATCGGGATCGACCGGCTGATCGAGCTGGGGTCGGTACCCGAACCGATGGCGCATGTGCTGCGCGCCGTGGTCGCCTCGCGCCGCAACGTCCTGATTTCGGGCGGTACCGGTTCGGGCAAGACGACGCTGCTGAACGCGATGAGCTCGTATATCGATCCGCGCGAGCGCATCGTCACGATCGAGGATTCGGCCGAGCTTCAGCTGCAGCAGGAGCATGTCGCCCGGCTCGAAACGCGTCCCCCCAACGTGGAGGGCAAGGGCGAGGTGACGCAGCGCGAGCTGGTGAAGAACGCGCTGCGCATGCGGCCCGATCGCATCATCGTGGGCGAGGTTCGCGCCGGGGAGGCGTTCGACATGCTGCAGGCGATGAACACCGGTCACGACGGTTCGATGACGACGGTTCACGCCAATACGCCGCGCGACGCCCTGTCGCGCCTGGAGCAGATGATCGGGATGAGCGGCATCGACATGCCGCCCCGCTCCGCCCGCGCGCAGATCGCGTCGGCGATCAACGTGGTCGTGCAGGTGGGTCGTCTCGCCGACGGGCGCCGCCGCGTGCTCAGCCTGAGCGAGCTGACCGGCATGGAGGGCGAGACGATCACCATGCAGGAGATCTATCGCTACAAGATCACCGGCCGCGACGAGAACAACAATGTCATCGGCCGGTTCGAGGCGACCGGTATCCGTCCCAAGTTCCACGGCGATGCGCTGTCGGCAGGCATCAACCTGCAGCCCGAACTGTTCCGCCCGGACTTCGAGATGGGCTCATGATCGACACGCTGCTCAAGGCCGTCACGCTGCTGGCGATTTTCGGAACGGTGTTCCTGATCGTCCAGCTTGGCCTCAACTATACCTGGTCCAGGACCGCGCATACGCGGGCCGTCAACAAGCGGCTTACCATGATCCGCGAGGGGACCAGCCGGGACGAGATCCTGGCACGGCTGCGCAAGAACACGCCGCAGGATCACGCCAACCTGCCGCCCGCGATCGCGAGGATGCTGCAGAAGCTTGAGCGGACGATGATGGCCGCGCAGGTCGGCTTCACCCCGCCGCAGATGATCATGGTGATGGCGGCGGCCTTCGTCGTGATCGCGGCCTTGCTGATGCTGCTGATCGGCGGCGCGGGTTTCAGCTTTACCGCCGGCACGGTCCTGCTGTCGCTGGTCCTTGCCGCGTCGGCGGCGTTCGTGCTGCCTGTCATGGTGCTCAGCATGATCGCGACCAAGCGGCGCAAGCGGGTGGAGGAGCAGTTTCCCATCTCGCTCGACGTGTTCGTCCGCGCGCTGCGCGCCGGGCACCCGATCGCGGCGGCGCTCGAACTGCTGACCGAGGAGATGGAAGATCCGATCGGCAGCGAATTCGGCCTTGTCGCCGACGAGGTCGCCTATGGCGCCGACCTGACCGATGCGCTTACCGCCATGGCGGAGCGCTGGAATCTCGACGATATCCGCATGTTCGTCGTCTCGCTCTCCGTCCAGAACGAGACGGGCGGCAATCTCGCGGAGATCCTGCAGAACCTGTCCGAGGTGATCCGGGCGCGCGCCAGCCTCTACATGAAGGTCCGCGCGCTCAGTTCCGAAGGACGCATGACCGGGTGGATGCTGACGATCCTGCCCGTGGCAGCCTTTATCGGCCTGTTCATGGTGAACCCAGAATTCTATCTGTCGGTGGCAGAGGACCGGATGTTCATCATCGGCTTCATCGTGCTGATGGTGATGTACGTGACCGGGTTCCTGTGGATCCGCAAGATCATCGATCTAAAGGTCTGACCCATGATTGATTTCATCCTGGCCAACCAGACCGCTCGCATCGCCACGCTGGTGGGCTTGTTCGCGCTTGTCGCGGCGTTGGTGTACCTGGTTCTCGGCGCATTCTCGCGCCGGGCGCAGATACGGGCGGGCCTGCAGACCCTGGGCACCGAGCGGCGCGAGGGGCAGACGGCGGCCAGCCTGCGCGAATCGAACAACAACTCGGCCTGGGCCAACCTGGCCGACATGGTCGAACGGACCGGCCTAAGCCTGGCCGATTCCAAGAACGACCGGCTGCGCGAAAAGCTGATCGAGGCCGGCTATACGCATCCCGCGGCGCCGCGCATCTTCACGCTCTGCCGCCTGATCCTGCCTTTCGTCCTGGTGCTGGGCTTCGTGCTGGTGATGTATTCGCGGCCCGAGCCGCCGGGCTTCTTCTCGCTCTATATCTTCGGTTCGCTGCTTGGATTCCTGGGGCTCTATCTTCCCAATATCTACATTCAGGCCAAGGCCGACCGTCGGCGCGAGCAGATCGTGAACGGCTTTCCCGATTGCCTCGACCTGCTGCTGGTCTGTGTCGAGGCGGGACTGGGGATCGAGGCGGGGATGGACCGCGTTGGACGCGAGATGGTGCAATCGCACCCGCTGGTATCGCAGCTTCTGTCGGTCGCGGTGCTGCGGCTTCGCGCCGGTGCCAGCCGCGAGGAAGCGTTCCGCAAGATGGCCGACATGGCCGGAGTGGACGAGATCCGCTCCTTCACCACGCTGCTGGTGCAATCGGACAAGCTGGGCACGAGCATTTCTTCAACGCTTCGCGTCTATGCCGGTGAAATGCGGGAAAAGCGCCGCATGCGGGCCGAGGAAAAGGCGCACCGCATCCCGGTGCTGATTTCCGTGCCGCTGGTGGTGTGCATGCTGCCGACGATGATCGGCGTGCTGATGCTGCCGGCCAGCATTCGCGTCGTTCGCGACATTTTCCCGCTGATGAACGGGTAAGGATTACGGGGGGTATCCGACTATGCTGCAATTCAACGTCAGAAAAGCCATGACCGCCACGGGAATGGTGGTCGCATCGCTCGCGCTGTCGGGCTGCCAGGCCATCTTCGGTCCGTCGCTCGCCTCGCGGGCGGAAGTGCAGAACGTCGACATGGGCGATTATTTCGAGGGGCGGCTGGCCATCGGCCGCCTGTATCTTGAAAAAGGGCTGACGACGCAGGCGATCACCGCGTTCCGGCAAGCGTCGTACGATCCGCGTTTCGCGGGCGAGGCGTTCAACGGCATGGCCGTGGCCTATGACCAGCTGGGACGCAGCGACCTGGCGCATCGCTATTTCGCCATGGCGGTCGAGGCGGCGCCCCAGGACGATCGCTTCTCGCGCAATCTCGCCCGGCTGGAGAGCCGCGTTCCGCTGATGCCCGACGCCGTTCCGCAGGTTCAGCAGGTCGAACTGGCCCAGCTGGACATGCCCCGCCTGTCCGAGGAAGCGGCGCCGCCCGCGCTGGAACGGCGCGGCTCGATCACCATCGGCGCCAGGCCCGCTACCGGCATCGTGATTGCCAGCAGGCCGGAAGCCTCTGCTGTTCGTACGTCGCGTGCGGAAGTCAGCGTAAGCCCCGCTGCCGCGGTGCCCGCCGCGCAGCCGGTGCGCACGGCCGACAGCGGAGCCACCCGCAGCGAGGGCCGCGCCG
>JAPYSD010000145.1 GCA_029936705.1 Croceicoccus sp.
GGCTACACCACCGTGCGCGCGCCGATTTCGGGCCGGGCCGGGCGCGCCCAGGTGACCGAGGGCGCGCTGGTCAGCCAGACCGAGGCCACGCTGCTCACCACGGTCGAGCAGATCGACCGCGTCTATGTCACCTTCAACCAGTCCGCGACCGAGCTGCTGCGCCTGCAGCGGCAGATGGCGGAGGGCGAGATCGACGTGCCCAGCCGCGATGCGATCGACGTGACGATCCTGTTCCCCGACGGCAGCGAATATCCGATCCAGGGCAAGATCGACTTCCTTGCCCTGTCGGTCCAGGAATCGACCGGCACGGTCGAGGTCCGGGCCGAGGTTCCCAATCCCGAGAACCTGTTGCTGCCGGGCGAATTCGTGCGCGGGCGGATCGCCGTCGGCACGCGCCGCAACGCGGTCGCCGTACCGCAGAGCGCGGTGCTGCTGGCTGACGATGGCGGCAGCGTCTATGTCGTGGGCGACGACGGCATGGTCCAGCCGCGCAAGGTGAAGCTGGGCCAGATGGTCGACGGCAAGTGGATCATCGAGGACGGGCTGAGCCCCGGCGACGAGGTGATTATCAGCCGCCTGCAGGTGTTGCAGCCCGGCATGCCGGTAACGGTGGCCAATACGCCCACGGGCGCGCAGCCGGCCGGCAAGCAGTCGGCGGGTCAGCAGCCTGCCGGCAGGCAGTCTGCTACCAAGCAACCCGCCACGAAGCGCAGCGCGGGGGCCCGCTAAGCCGATGGCCCGCTATTTCATCGACAGGCCGATCTTCGCCTGGGTGATCTCGCTCGGCATATTGCTGGCCGGGGTGATCGCGCTGCGCGCCCTGCCGATCGAGCAATATCCCGAGGTCGCTCCCCCATCGCTCAGCATCAGCGTCACCTATCCCGGCGCCGATGCCGAGACGCTGGAGCAGAACGTCACCCAGGTGATCGAGCAGTCGCTGAACGGGGTGGAGGGCTTCCTCTACATGGATTCGTCCAGCACCTCGACCGGCACGGCGACGATTACGCTGACCTTCGAATCCGGCACCGACATCGATATCGCGCAGACCGAGGTGCAGAACCGGCTTTCCACCGTGGAAGCGCGGCTGCCCGAACAGGTGCGCCAGCAGGGCATCCAGGTGCGGCAGGCGAACGCGGGCTTCCTGATGATCGTCGCGCTATTGTCCGAGGACGGGCAGCGCAACGCCATCGACCTGGGCAATATCGCCAGCAACCAGGTGGTCGACGAACTGCGCCGGGTGCAGGGCGTGGGCGACGTGACCCTGTTCGGCTCGTCCTATGCGATGCGGATCTGGCTCGATCCGGACAAGCTTGCCTCGTTCAGGCTGTCGCCGACCGCGGTGCTGGCGGCGGTGCGCGAACAGAACAGCCAGACGGCGGGCGGCTCGCTGGGCGCGCAGCCCTATGCCGACGACCAGCAGCTGACCGCGACCATCACCACGCAGGGCCGCTTCAAGTCCGCCGAGGAATTCCGCCAGATCATCCTGCGCGCGGAAACCGGCGGCGCGACCGTGCGGCTGGGCGATGTCGCTCGGGTCGAGCTGGGCGCGGAGAACTACGGTTTCGCCGCATCGCTGAACGGCCAGCCGATGGCGGGCCTGGCGGTGCAACTGGCGACGGGCGCCAACGCTTTGGCAACAGCGAGCGCGGTCGAGGAGCGCATTGACGAGCTGTCGGGCACGCTGCCCGACGGCGTGACCTGGGCGATCCCCTATGACACCACGCCCTTCGTCCGCATCTCGGTCGAGGAAGTGGTCAAGACGCTGATCGAGGCGATGGCGCTGGTCTTCCTGGTCATGTTCCTTTTCCTGCAGAACTGGCGCGCGACGATCATCCCGACGCTGGTCGTGCCGATCGCGCTGATGGGCGCCTGCCTGGGGCTGTGGCTGTTCGGCTTTTCGATCAACGTGCTGTCGCTGTTCGCGATGGTGCTGGCGATCGGCATCCTGGTCGACGACGCAATCGTGGTGATCGAGAATGTCGAGCGTATCATGCGCGAGGAAGGCCTGCCCCCGCTGGAGGCGACGCGCAAGGCGATGGACCAGATCACCGGCGCGATCATCGGCATCACGCTGGTGCTGATCGCGGTGTTCGTGCCGATGGCCTTCTTCCCCGGGTCGACGGGCGGCATCTATCGCCAGTTCTCGCTGACCCTGTCGGTGTCGATCTTCTTCTCGGCATTGCTGGCATTGACGCTGACGCCCGCGCTGTGCGCCAATTTCCTGAAGCCGATCGAAGGCGAGGGCGAAGGCGAAGGCCACGGGGCAGGCGACGGCCACGGTCAGGCCGAACCGGTCCGGCCCGCCGCCATGGACGAGCCCGGCTGGCGCGGCAAGCTGGCCGCCGCGCGCTACCGCGTGACGCAGTTCTTCGCCCGCTTCAACAGCTGGTTCGCGCGCATGACCGATCGTTACGCGCGCGGCAACGACCGCATCCTGTCGCGCCCGATGCGCGGGCTGGCGGCGTTCGCGGTGCTGGCGGTGATCACCGCCCTGCTGTTCATGCGCCTGCCCACCGCCTTCCTGCCGACCGAGGACCAGGGCAATCTGATGACCGTCGTGCAGACCCCGCCCGGCGCGACGATGGAGCGCACCGACGAGGTCGTGAAGCCGATCGAGGAATGGTGGATGTCGCAGCCCGAGGTGCGCGACCTGATCGTCGTGCGCGGCTTCAGCTATTTCGGGCGCGGGCAGAACAACGCGATGATGTTCACCAAGCTCAAGCCATGGGAAGAGCGGACCGGCTCCGACAGCCAGGCGTCTGCCATCCTCGAGCGTGCGACCCAGTACTTCAAGGGCGTCGACAATGCGCTGGTGTTCCCGATCCAGCCGCCGGCGATCCGGTCGCTGGGAACGGCCAGCGGCTTCACGATGAAGCTGCAGGACCGCGGCGGGCTGGGCCGCCAGGCGCTGATCGATGCGCGCAACAAGCTTATGTCGCTTGCGACGCAGAGCGAGCTGATCGCCGATGTCCGGCCCGAGGACCAGGCCCCCGCGCCCGAGCTGGAGCTGGAAGTCGACCGGGTGCAGGCCCGCGCGCTGGGCCTGTCGATCGACGACGTGAACAACGCGCTGTCGATCAACAACGGCTCCGCCTATGTGAACGACTTCAGCTACCAGGGCCGCGTGCTGCGGGTGATGGTGCAGGCCGATGCGCCCTTCCGCATGACGCCCGAGGACATCATGTCGCTGCGGATCCCCAACAACAACGGCGAGCTGGTGCCCTTCAGCGCCTTTGCCACCGCCGACTGGTCGGCCGCGCCGCCCAGCCTGGGCCGTTACAACGGCTATCCGTCGATGACCCTGTCGGGCACCGCGGCGCCGGGCAAGTCGTCGGGCGACGCGCTGGCGGGAATGGAACAGCTGGCATCGCAGCTGCCGCAGGGGATCGAGTACGAGTGGACCGGCCTCAGCTATGAAGAGAAGCAGGCGGGCGGGCAGATCGGCTTGCTGCTGGGCCTGTCGGTCGTGGTCGTCTTCCTGGTGCTGGCGGCGTTGTATGAAAGCTGGGCGGTGCCGCTGGCGGTGCTGCTGGTGGTGCCGATGGGCGTGCTGGGCGCGGTCTTGTTCTCGCTGCTGCGGGGGCTGTCGGCGGACGTCTATTTCAACGTCGGCCTGATCACCATCATCGGCCTGGCCGCGAAGAACGCGATCCTGATCGTCGAATTCGCGATCGAGGAAGAGGAACGCGGGCTGTCGCCGCTGGAAGCGGTGGAATCGGCGGCGCGGCTGCGGCTGCGGCCGATCATCATGACGTCGCTGGCCTTCATCCTGGGCATGGTGCCGCTGGTGATGGCCAGCGGTGCGGGCGCGGCCAGCCGGATCGCGGTGGGCACGGGCGTGATGGGCGGCATGATCGCGGCGACCGCGATCGGCGTCTTCGTGATCCCGCTGCTTTACCTGCTGACGCGCCGCTATCTCAGCCGCAAGGCGCCGTCGGCGGCGGGCCATCTGGACGAGCCGGACGCGAACGATACGGACGCGAAGGACATGGACGGGCACGGACCGGAGGGCGCACGATGAGCAGGCATAACGCGACCCTTGCCGCGCTGGCCATGGCGCTGGCCCTGCCGGGCTGCATCAACATGGCGCCCGCGAACGTGACGCCGGATCTGCCGGTGCCCGCGGCCTATGACGACAGCTATCGCCCCGACGGGACGGTGGTGGCGACGAACCTGTCGTACCGCGACTGGTTCGCCGACCCGCGGCTGGACGCGCTGATCGCCGAGGCGCTGCGCAACAACCGCGACCTGGTCGTCGCGACCGCGCGGATCGAGCAGGCGCGCGCGCAATATCGCATCCAGGACAGCCGCCGCCTGCCCCAGGTGGTGGCCAGCGCCAGCGCGACGCGCAGCCGCCAGCCGCTGGTGGGCTTTGGCGGACAGGTGGGCGGCGGCGTATCGGCCGTCACCTTCAACAATTACCAGCTGGGCGTGGGCGTCAGCGCGTTCGAACTGGATTTCTGGGGCCGCGTCCGCAACCTGAGCGATGCGGCGCGCGCACAGTATCTCTCGTCCATCTCGGCGCAGCGGGCGTTCTATCTCTCGCTGATCGCGGATGTCGCGACGACCTATTACGAGCTGCTGGAAACGCGCGACCAGATCGAGCTGGCCGAGGCGACCGTCAGCAGCCGCAGCGATTCGCTGATCATCGCCAAGCGGCGGCTGGATATCGGCGTGACCTCGGCCCTGCCGATGCGGCAGGCGGAAACGCTGCTGACCTCGGCGCAGCAGCAGCTGGCGAGCGAGAGGCTGGCTGAGGCGCAGCTACGCAACCAGCTGATGGTGCTGATCGGCGGGCGCATGCCCGAAGTGCTGCCGGGCGGGCTGCCGCTGGACGAGCAAGGCAATGGCATGCGGCTGGATCCGGGGCTGCCGTCCTCGCTGCTGCTGGCGCGGCCCGACATCGTCGCGGCCGAGCAGGACCTGCGCGCGGCGCGCGCCAATATCGGCGCGGCGCGGGCGGCGTTTTTCCCGACGATCTCGCTGACCGGCAGCGTGGGTTCGACGTCGCAGTCGCTGGACGGGCTGTTCAATGGCGATGGGCTGTCATGGAACTTCGGGCCGTCGATCAGCCTGCCGATCTTCGACTGGGGCGCGCGTGAGGGCGATCTGGACTTCGCGCGGGCGCTGGAGGTGGAGCAGGTCGCCAATTACGACCGCACGGTGCAGACCGCGTTCCGCGAGGTTTCCGATTCGCTGGCGGGCCGCCGCTGGCTGACCGAGCAGGTCGCGGTGCTGGAACGCACCGTCGCCGCGCAGGAGGAAATCGCCCGCATCTCGACCCTGCGCTACCGCGAGGGCGTGACCGACTATCTCGAAGTGCTGGATGCCGAGCGCAACCTCTTCAGCGCGCAGCAGAACCTGCTGACGACGCGGCGCGCGCTGCTTCAGAACGGCGCGACGCTCTATGTCGCGCTGGGCGGCGGGTTTGAGCCCGACGGCGGCGAGATCGACGGCGCGGCGGGCACGCCGGTCGAGCCATGAGTACGGGCAATTGCGGGGCGACCGATCTGTAGGCGGATGCGCAAGAAAGCGGCTGAGGGCAGCGGGTACATTGCTTCGGCTACGCAATCTTGGTCACCGTTTGGGGCCGAACGGGAATTAATATTGCGACGCTGACTGCCGTCCCGCCCTTGCTCGCAGCCGCGGACGGACCTCTCGCGCCCGCCTGCCACGTACCACGCCGCACCCCGCATTAACGAAAAGATTACCAAGCTATGCGAAGGGTTCGAGCGTGATGTTTGCACTCTCCCGGAAAAACGCCCCCATGGGGCCATCGTCGGCCGAGGACCGGCCCGGTTCCGCCATGTCGGGCTCTGCCATGCCAGGTAGCGGCCCGCTGGGTGGAGGGCTGATGCAACGCATGGGGATCGCGGGGGCCAAGACTCAGAAGCTGCTGGGCCTGCAATATGCGGCGCTGGCCCGCACCGCCTTCCTGCGCTTTGCCGTGTTCGTCGTCGCGGCCATTCCCGCGATCACGTTTTGGGTCGAAAGCTCGGGCCTGTTGCTGGCGGGCGGCTGGTTCCTGCTGGTCGTGCTGATCGCCGCGGCGCTGCTGCGGATGGAGCGCGGCTTCATCGATGCCGAGCGGCGGCAGATGGCGACCGAGGAACAGCGCACGCACCTGGCGGCGGTCGGCATGGCCGGACTGCTGTGGGCGGGGCCGATGCTGGCCTTTCCCGACGCGATGGCCAGCGGCAATGCCCCGCAATACGCGGTGATGGCGCTGCTGATCGGCGTGTTCGTGTTGGCGCTGTCGGCGGTTCCGGCCGCGGCGATGACCTTTATCGCGATCTTCGCCTTTGCCGGCGCGACGTCGATGATCCTGGCGGGCGATTTCGCCGGCGTGGTGGCGCAGGTCGCGTTCGGCCTGGTCGTCGCCGCGGGCGCCATGGCGCTGTCGCGGCTGTACCTGCGCCTGCGCCTGACCGAGGCGAACCTGGCCGAGAAGCAGGAAACCGTGTCGCTGCTGCTGCACGAGTTCGAGGAAAACTCCGCCGATTGGCTGTGGCAGGTCGATGCCGCCCGCCGCGTGCGCGGCGTGTCGCCCCGCTTCGCCCATGCTTTGGGCATGGAACCGCGCGAGGCCGATGGCCAGCCGCTGCTGCGCCTGATCGCGGGCGAGGGCTGGGATACCGGCGCGCTGCCGTCGTCGCTGCGCGACCTGGCCGAACGGCTGAAGCGGCGTGAGAGCTTTTCGAACATGATGGTGCGCGTGTCGATGAACGGGCGCACCCGCTGGTGGGAACTGTCGGGCACGCCCAAGCATGACGAGCACGGCCAGTTCGCCGGTTTCCGCGGCGTCGGTTCGGACGTCACCGAACAGCGCGAGAGCGCGGAGAAGATCGCGCAGCTGGCCCGCTATGACCAGCTGACCGGCCTGCCCAATCGCATGATGCTGACCGAGGCGCTGGGCACCGCGCTGCAGCGGGCAGAGCAATGGCGCACGCGCTGCGCGTTCCTGATGATCGACCTCGACCGGTTCAAGGCTGTCAACGATACGCTGGGCCACCAGATCGGCGACAAGCTGCTGGCACAGGTGTCGCGCCGCCTGCGCGTGCTGATGGGCCAGCACGACACCTGCGGCCGCCTGGGCGGCGACGAGTTCGCCGTCGTCATGGCCGACGTGAACGACCGCGAGGCGGTGGACCGCATGGCGCATGCGATCATCGACGTATTGTCGAAGCCCTATGACGTCGATCACCACACCTTGTTCGTCGGTGCTTCGGTGGGGTCCGCCGTGGGCCCGCGCGACGCGCGCACGGTGGAAACGCTGATGCGCAACGCCGACCTCGCGCTTTATCGCTCCAAGGACGAGGGCGGCGGCAGCCATTTTGCGTACGAGCCGCAGATGCATGCGCATGCCGAAGAGCGCCGCAAGCTGGAATTCGCGCTGCGCCACGCGCTGGAACGCGACGAGCTGGAACTGAATTTCCAGCCGGTCGTCGACGCGGTGACCGAGGAGATCCTGAGCTTCGAGGCGCTGATGCGCTGGAACAGCGTGGAATTCGGCCGCGTGTCGCCCGCCAAGTTCATCCCGATCGCCGAAGATACGCGCCTGATCGTCCCCATCGGCGAATGGGCCCTGCGCCGCGCCTGTGACGAGGCTGCGCATTGGCCCGGCCATGTGAAGGTCGCGGTCAACGTGTCGGCGGAACAGATGCTGGATGCCAATTTCGCCAGCACGGTCGTGTCGGCGCTGGCCGCCAGCGGGCTTGCGCCCGAACGGCTGGAACTGGAAGTCACCGAATCGATCTTCCTGCGCGACGGCGGGGCGGCGCAGTCGACGCTGAACCAGATCCAGTCGCTGGGCTGCAAGCTGGCGCTGGACGATTTCGGCACCGGCTATTCGTCGCTGGGCTATCTGCGCAACAACCGGTTCAACACGATCAAGATCGACCGCAGCTTCGTCACGGGCGCGGCCAAGGAC
>JAPYSD010000146.1 GCA_029936705.1 Croceicoccus sp.
TCGTATGTACTATCGAGATAGCTGAGAGAAGTGCCGTCAGTATCCTCACGGTGCAAACGGCTAAAGTGCTCGTAGGCGCTGATCGAAGTGAGCGTAACGTCAGGCGCGATTTCCCAATTTGCGGTGAGAGATACGCCAGAAGAGCGCAGCTTCATTCGAGGATCGTTGCCAGCGCCAGCAGTCCGTGGCTCGCTAGCGAATGCGTCTTCCTCGGTGGTCAGAATGTTATCTGCTTTGTAAAGCAGTACATCGGAGTTGTTGTAGCCGTAGTGAGCGCTGAGCAGGAAATTGAGACTATCGCTCGCCTGCCAATCCAGTTGAAGCCGACCATTCATACGATCGGTGTCGCCCACGCTCCCACCAGTAACATAATTGGTCTGCCAGCCAGAGCTTTGCTGGACGGTCTCCAAGGCAAGCCTTGCAGAGATAGAATCGCCGATCGGGCCGCCAATCGCTCCTTCAGCGTTAAAGCTGTTGTACCGGCCATATCCAACCGACAGACTGGCTTCAGCGACATCGGACGGCTTGCGGCTGATGATGTTGATCGCACCAGCGTTGGTATTGCGGCCGTAGAGATCGCCCTGTGGACCTTTGAGGACCTCGACGCGGTCGACATCGAAAAGTCCAAAAGACAGCATCGCGGGCGATACAAGATAGACATTATCGACATAGACCCCGGCAGCCGGGTTGTTGTTCACGGCATAGTCGTTGAGGCCAATGCCGCGGATGCTGACATTCACGATACTGTTCGCAAGCACATTCTTGATCTGAACATTTGGCGTAATCCCGGCGAGATCGACGAGAGATTCAGTACCAGCTGCCTTCAGATCTTCGCCCGTCAAGACATTGATCGTGACGCCTACATCGTCGAGCCGCTGCGAACGCTTCTGAGCGGTCACAACGATCTCGTCGATCACGGGGCCTGTCGCGCCCTGATCCGCATCCTGGGCCAGCGCCGGAGCTGCACAAGCAATCCCGGCAGCCAGCATTGAGTATCGGCTTACGCCACGCATCAGTTGATTGAACATTTGTTCCGCCCTCGAACCTAGATTGAAATGTCTGGAAAGCCGGCCAATTCCTTGGCTCGCGGCAATGCATATGTGCGCTTGCTATGAGTCAGTCCCGCACGAACGATTCCCGCTGCCATGCAAACGGCTGTTGGAATGGGGTCGATGACTGGAAGTTCGATGCCCTTGGCCTTGAGCGCCTGTGAAATGGATTGGGCGCAACCAAGAAAGCCAGTGCACCCAAGGACAATCGCCTGAGCACCATCTTCTTCAACCGCTGCAATCGATGCCTCGGCCAATTCGGAGAATAGCCGGTCAGGTGCCGCCTCAAGCTCCAAAACAGGAATGTTGATGACGCGGACCGATGCAAGCTTGTCCTTGACCGCGTAGACTTTGGCCAAATTCTCCAGCATCGGAACCACGGAATCCAACACTGTTACGACGCTAAATCTGTGTCCCAGCATGGCACCAAGGTGCATCGCCATTTCGGACGGGCCGATAACAGGAATCGAGACCACTTCACGGACTGGCTTCATTCCCGGATCGCCCATGCAATCGATTATGATCGCATCCGCTCCTTCGCGTTCTGCCTTGATGGCTTCTGCAATGATGCCAGGCACAGAAAGCGCTTCGTCGAACTCGCTCTCGATCGATGCAGGCCCCGTCTTGATCAACGACTGCGTAATTTCGAGCTCATCGCTCATTAGTGAGGCCACGTCGTCAAGCGTTCGGATGCCCTCGGTTATTACCGGTGTGATAAGGTGAATGCGCATTACAGGAGGTCCTCGATCAAGTTGGCGATGGGCGTGGCGGGATCATTGAGACCGAAGCACTGAGGCCCAACAACCTTCAGTGCTCGCTCGGTTCGAAGCATGGGCGGCGCACTACAGCCGACGACTGCAACACGCTGGCCATAGGCAAGTCGTTCAGTTGGAATTGCATGGCCTGTCTCGGCATCAACGATGGTCACCAGATCAGGCACGACGCACCGCAACTTGCCATCAACGTGCACGACGAGATTCTCGTTCTGGAATTGCAGCTGTGCTTCGCTTGTACCGTTAAGCTGCCTGATCGTACAGGTCCCGAAGACCCAACCCTTGCTCGTGTCACGCTCAAGCCCAGTAATTTTTCCGCTGAATATGACCGCTGCATCACGATAATAGTCATGGTCGCGCAATGCCTTGATCAACCGATCGAGCGGATGGTCAATCCAACCTTTTCCGGAAACAGCCTCGCCTATCTCAACGGCACCGGAGAGCGTTTTTGGAATTACAGCGCGTCGTGCTTCGGTACCCGTCATTGGGTAGCAAGACATGCAGACGCTAGCGCCCATTGCGGCCACCACAGGACGGGCAAGTTCTTCAGCCTTCAATCCCGAATTTGTCTGGTAAAGCACCGAGTTTCCGTGCTCGTCTGCAATGGTCATGGGAGAGGTCGCCACCCCCTCAATATTGAAGCTGGTCATCTGCAACTGCGGAAAGGCGCGCCCCATTCCGTCGCCATCGACTATCGGCAGCCCACGCATCGCCGCATAGGCGACCGGCATCATTGAATTGCAACCACCAATCTCTGCAGAGATAATTGCGGTGGCTTCGCGTGAAAGGTATTTTTCCAGAGCGCGAACCGCCCTGTCCTGATCCTCTATCGAATAGAGCTTTTCGATCATGACTGTAGGCGCCCCCATGGCGGCTGCTACAAAGACGCTGTCCTCATCCTTCAGGTCATCGACAGCGATCACAGGGACCGGACCATGCCTGGCAATGGCTTCACGACAAAGCAGGGACCCAAGGTAAGGGTCACCGCCGCCGCCAGTACCAAGAAAGGAAGAGCCAATTGCGAGTTGCTCAATGTTGTCGAGATTTATTTCGCTAACCATCGGCCTCATTCCCCCATCGCCAGATCGCCGACGACGCGGCACACAACGCGGGTTGCCCCGCCTGGCAAATATTGAAGTGGTACCGCTTCGATGTTCACGGTTTCGATCGACGACCTGTCAGCGCCCGCAGCGACGGCCTGCTCGACTGCCTGATTCTCGGCATCCGAAAGCGCGTTCTTTCGGCTTTCGTCGTCCGTAATGGCGTAGATGCGATCTACCTCCCCGCTTACCTGCCCAATCGCCGCCCCAATCGCGTTGGCGACACCAGCATGTTCGGGCCTAAGCATTTCCGAAACGCCTCGCGGCTTTTCGTCAACCAGCACCGAACCGCCACCGACAAGGATCATCGGAACATCGCCCGATGCAGTCTTCATGCGGTCAATTGCCTCTTCGAGCATGGCCAGAATGGCTGCTTGTGCGCCTGCGACCAGATCCTTCGAAAGCTCAGCGACCCTCGCGCGGTCACCAAACTCGGCGTGCCCTGAAGCCACAGCGATATCGCTGGTAGTCAACGTTTGGCCGCCGAAGATTAGGCCTTCGGTGTGGAGCTTGTAGCCAACGGAATCCGGGCCAACTGTGATCCGGTCATCCTGCTTGCGCACTACACTGCCACCACCAAGACCGATCGACAAAACGTCGGGCATTCGGAAATTGGTCCGAACACCACCGACATCAACGTGAACAGATGACTGGCGCGGAAAGTTTGAAACGAGGACGCCGATATCGGAAGTCGTGCCGCCGATATCGACCACTATCGCGTCACTCGCGCCCGTAAGCCATGCAGCGCCTCGCAGCGAGTTGGTTGGACCAGCAGCGAATGTGAGAACCGGATACTTCTGCATGTGATCGGCACTCATTAAAGTGCCGTCGTTTTGGCTGATGAAGAATGGGGCTGTGATATTTAGGTCAGTCAGCGCTTTGTTGAATGCCGCCGTGATCTGCTTGGCGAGCGGCCTGAGACTGGCATTCATAATGGCGGCGTTCTCGCGTTCCAGCAGACCCACGCGGCCAAGTTCGCTGGATAGGGACACCTCCAGCTTGGGATCAATATCTGCGATCAACTCTGCCGCGCGCTGCTCATGCGCAGCATTAAGTTGGCTGAACATACAGGAGACGGCGATCTGGGTGAGCCCCATCTCTTTCGCTTCATCGACAGCCGTGGCAATCGTAGCCTCATCAAGCGCGCCGATCTCGCGACCGTCAAATTCAAATCCTCCGGCCACCATCGTTCGGCCGCCACAGACCGCGCTTCTGAGATCATCCGGCCAGGCAGAGAACGGCGGGATGCCGCGACCGGCAGGAAAACCAAGACGGATCGCATACACGGGAACGAGTTCACGACGCTGTACGAAAGCGTTGGTGAAATGGGTTGTGCCGATCATGACCGCATCGATGCGATCAGCTGAAACCCCGCAATCCTCGATCAATGCGGCAATTGCGTCTGAGATTCCCGAGCTGACATCTCCGGTGGTTGGGCGCTTGACGCTGCCCAGCACCTGCTTTCCCGAGAGCAAGGCAGCGTCGGTATTTGTACCGCCAACGTCGACACCAATTCTCAAATCCATTCTCCCCAATGGCTTGCAGCTCAGACAAGCAAGGAGAGAGATGAACGGCAATTCGGTCTGTCAGTAGGCTGCGCCTGCTACTCGGTAGTGCCGCCATGATTCGCGTTTGATAAAACTACCGATATTGGTAGCCCTGGGCTTCAGATTAGATTTCGATCGCGCGCAATGGCGACAGCCGAGAGCCGGTCATGCACCTGCAACTTACGAAAAACATTCTTCAAATGATAGCGGACACCATTATCCGAAATGCCAAGCTGTCGTGCCAGTTCCTTGTCTGATCCGCCTTGTGCTAGCGCCATGAGGACTTCAGACTCTCTATCGGACAGATGTGCGTCGGATGCGTTCTTGAGGCTAACATTCTCCCCGACGATCCTGGCAAGAAACTTGGATTCGGCAGGGTTCAATCCAAGCGAGCCTCTAACTTCGCCAGCCATGTGCCTAATGTCTCTTCCGGCGAAATCGGCCAGATGTCGATAGATACCAGTCTCGGTTCCGTCGGTAAGGAGCTTGCGCAGCAACTGCTTTGCTTGATCATCGCCCATCCGCGAGAGCAGCACGAACTCAAGTGTCTGATAGCGCATCTGCGAGCGCCTCAGGCCAAGCCTTTCGGCTTCCGCACAGCGCTTGGCGAGAAACTTCAATGCTTCTGGTATCTTCCCTTTGGCGATGCTTTGGTGCGCTCTCGCCAATGTGTAGGTCTCGCGCTCTTGCCAGCTCCAATAGGGATCATCTTGTTCGATCTTGAAACGCGGTAGCGGCAAGTCAGATTCCTGCGTCAGGCTGCTTTCGCCCGCCAAGCAAACAGCTAGCCCGCTGAGCAATCTGGCAACCCGGTCTAGGCCACGAGACCGTAGCTTTGCCTGTTCATTCGCAAGCATCTCAATGGTGGAATCAAGCCCACTGCTTCGGAGATGAAGCCGGGCCATGGGCTCGTAGGCGGCACAGTAGATGTCAAACCATGCCTCGGCTTCTGGCATCCGATATGCTGATTTCCTTAGCGCACTTCGGGCACTGGTCAATCGGCCGGTCTCATACTCGATAGAAGCGGTTAGTGCGGAAATGACAGTCTCGACGCCAACATCATCACAGAACTCATCTCTCCATGCCCGCCGAGCAATCGAAACATTTCTGCGTGCGGCAGTTGGCATGCCTTGAGCCAATTCCATCGCCGCCTCATGCAGGTGCAAGAACATCAAGTTGTAGCTAGATCCTGCACTTTCGGCGTATCGGCGGGCTTCGCGCAGATCGACAGCGGCTTTGGGAAACCTTGCCCTTTGGGCATTTAGGACAAGGCTCAAAGTGTTTAGAAAGGTTTGCCAGGCAGGCTCTGCATTGTCTTCGGTAAGCATCCCGGCAAGCAATTCAAGATCGTTTTGCCGCGCGAGAGAGCACCCGTAGACAAGGAGGGTTACCCTTACGATCTCGATCTCTTTCTCCATGCTTGCAACAATCTCGGAATCGCTTGCCAGCTTCTTCAGCTCAGCTTCCGCATGATTGATATGGCCAAGCTTGAGATCAACGATGCAGCGCATCATCCTCAACATAGGAGATGGCGCGACTACGTCTTCGCCCGCGAAATCAACAAAGGCCTGCACATTCGAGAAGCCACAAAGCACCCATATCAACAGGGCACCGTGCGCTTCGGCGTAGGAAGCTATTCGCTCAGGACTGCCTGCTTCAGCGGCAAGCCGCGCTGCATCGGTTAACTGGCCGGCAGAGGAACATAGATCCGCCATTTCGAGCATGGTCTGCCGGTGTGCAGTTGGATCCTCTGCTATCGAGCGATCAAGGCAGTAAGCTCTGAGAGCGGGAGCGATTTCGAACAACCTTCCTTTTTGGTTGACCAATCCAGCGAGCCGTTGAGCCAATGATGACAATGTCCGATCATCTCTTTCAGCATTCTGCAATGAGGAGATAGATGGATCACTCAATAGCGATGCCCGGGTGAGTGAATTCCAATCCTTGGTCGAGATGAGTGGGGCTAAATGCTGATCGATGAATTCGAACATTCCGCTAGCTCGAAGCAAGTCAGCATCGGCGATATCCAACTCGTTGACGTTCGCACCTTGAAAGAAATTCAAAAGCAACTCGAAAGCCACCGGCCAATTTCCGGACAACCGAGCAATGCGCTCTCGATCTACCTTACGGCCAATGCCACTCAATCCAGAGCGCAACTCGGATTCTGACAGCGCCAATTGTTCTTGCCCGATGAAGGTGACCAGATTCTCAGCACGAAGTCTCGACAATGGGAAGGAGCCACTTGGGTCGATGCTCAAGTAACACTGCGAGTCAGTCTCGTCCCTGGAATGGCGCTCAATCGCCAAACTAAGATACCCGGAATCCATCTGATCGACGTCAACTATCGCAATGACAGAAGGATCGCCGTCAATTATTCGATTTGCGGCGAGCCTCGGATCGCGGCTGTGATCGATGGCATCAAAGATCTTCGCGCTTTGAGAATTGTCAGTTGATCGAACCAATTCGCTCAGCAGCCTACGCTTACGAAACCCAGGCGGAGCGCAGAGGACAACTCTTGGCCCTGCTGCCCGAACATCTGCAACGAGCGCATCAAGAACATTTCCGGACATCTGCCTTGCCTATCATGGCCCAAGCCTACTACCAAGTAGTCAGCAAAGGATTTTGGGTCAGAGATGGCCGTCGAAAATGTCCACTTTCAGGACCCAAGATCTTCGATCGCTTTGTCTTGGATTGGGGCGCAAAGCTGATGCGAAGAAGCACCTTTCAAAGTCGAGATACGGGAGTTGCGCCCCGCGCTTACTGAGCTGAGTTCTCCGCTTCAAACGCCCGCTTGCCCTTGCGCCGGAATAGCACCAGCGCCTGCGCTCCGTCCGGCCCGCGCAGCTTTGCCGCGACAGTGAGGAATGCTCCGTAAAGTGCAGTGCGATCATCGTCCGTCAGTTTGACCAGATCGGCCTTGGCGACCAGGCCGCCCAGTTCGATCAGTTGCCGGGTCCGTTCGCGGCGTTTGACCTGCCATTCGCGCATGTCGGTCCGTGCCTTTGCCGCCTCAAGCCGATGCCGCGCCGCCATCGAGCGGGAGAGTGCCTTCCGGCTGCTGGCGAGGTCCGCTCGCAGTGTCGCGTGACTTGCCCTGAAAGAAGGCCGCACCGCGCTTGCGCCAGCCCTCCCCGGTGGCCTTATCGGTGTTGGCAGCCGCATCAATCAGTGCGCCCGCCAGGACTTCGGCGTCGAGCGCATCGGCTCCGCTTGCCATGACCAGCGCGCCAAGGTCGCGCACGCGGCGCTCCTTCAACTGCTTTGCCTTATCGGCCAGTGCCCTCAGTTCCGAATCAAAATTGCGGGGTTTGCGCATGTGTTGTCTCCATCGTTGGTGCGATGGAGTGATGATAATCGTGGTTGTAATCCAATGCAGTAAGGTCGCCGGGACAGTGTGAAACCGCCTAGTCCCGATCAGGATTTTATCATGAGAGGGCGCGCTTATACGTCGTGC
>JAPYSD010000697.1 GCA_029936705.1 Croceicoccus sp.
GCTCTATTCCACGCTAGCGGTGCCGCTGGCCGCGCTGGCCGACCGCACCAGCCGCAGCTGGGTCATCACCGTGTCGCTCGTGCTGTGGAGCGGCTTTACCGCCGCCTGCGCCGCCGCGCAGGGGTTCTGGCACATCTTCCTGGCGCGGCTGGGCGTCGGCATCGGCGAGGCGGGGGGCGTCGCGCCCTCCTATGCGCTGATCGGCGATTATTTCCCGTCCAACCGGCGGGCGTTCGCGCTGTCGATCTATTCGCTGGGCATCCCGCTGGGATCGGCGGCGGGCGTGCTGGCGGGCGGCTATATCGCGGCGCGGGTCGACTGGCGCATGGCGTTCCTGGCGGTGGGTATCCTGGGCATCTTGATCGCGCCGGTCTTTCGGCTGCTGGTGCGCGACAATCGTCCGCAGGTCGCGCCCGGCGAACCGGTGATGACGAAACCGCGCCTTGCCGACACGGCCCGCATGCTGGCGCGGAAACCGGCGTTCTGGTTCCTCTCCTTCGGCGCGGCGAGCAGTTCGATGTGCGGCTACGGCCTCGCGTTCTGGCTGCCCAGCCTGCTGCAGCGCAGCTTTGGGCTCGACCTGGTGCAGGCGGCATGGTTCTTCGGCCTCGTCCTGCTGATCGGGGGCGTGGCGGGCATGCTGCTGGGCGGCTGGATCGGCGACCGGCTGGGCGGGCGCGACCGCGCGTGGTTCGCCTGGGTCCCCGCAGCCGCATTCCTGGTCGGCGCGCCGCTGTTCGCGCTCGGCATCATGAGCGGCAGCGTCATGCTGGCGTTTGCATTGTTCATCGTGCCGCAGGCGCTGGTCTATGTCTGGCTGGGCCCGGTGCTGTCGGCGGTCCAGCACCTCGTCCCGCCGCCCGCGCGCGCGACCGCGTCGGCGCTGTTCCTGTTGATCAACAACCTCATCGGCCTTGGCGGCGGCATCTATGCGCTGGGCCAGCTCTCGACGCTGCTGGTGCCGGTCTATGGGGACGAGGCGCTGCGCTATTCGATGCTCTTCGGCCTCTCGCTCTATCTGCTGGCGGGCGCCCTGCTGCTGCTGGCGGGACCGGGCCTGCGCAAGGGCTGGGTCGAGGAAGCGTCCTGAGCCCTAGGCCAGTTCCAGCCCCGGCACGTTGATCGTGCGCCCGCCGCCGTAATCCTCGCGCGTGACGATCAGCCCCTTGCGCTCCAGGTGCTCCAGCAGCCGCCGGATCCGTCCGGGCGAGCTCGTGCCATAGGCGCGCGACAGCTCGTCCTCGTCGGGCGATTCCATGCCCTCGGCAGCGCTGCGGGCGATCAGCAGGAACGGCGCGAGCAAATCGTCGTCGACCTGCGTGCCCAGTTCCAGCACGCGTTCGCGCATCGCGTTGTCCAGCCCGTCCAGCCCCGCGACCGCGATCGCAAAGCGCCGGCGAAACGCCGCCATGTCCAGCAGCGCGGCGGTCGCGCCCCGGCGGCGGCAGGCCATCATGAAGCTCTGGAACTGGCTGGCGGCAGGCTGGAAAGTGATGGCGGGATCGCTCGCCAGCTCGCCCAGGATCTCGTCCAGCAGCGCATCGC
>JAPYSD010000698.1 GCA_029936705.1 Croceicoccus sp.
CGCGTTCGGCCCGCTATAGGCCTTGCCCGGTGCGATCGCGATATAGCCATGCGACGCGATCTCCAGCAGGTGGAACCGGGCAGAGGCCGCATCGTCGGAACATCCGCCATTGCCCCACAGCAGCACGCCGAACTTGCCGTCGGGCACCGCATCCAGGTCACGTGGGCGATAGACGATGTGGTCGGGAAGGCCGGGCTGGACATCGCGCATGGCGGGATAGGGGCCGGTGCCCGGCATGTCGGGTGCCGCGTTGAAAGCGGCATCGGACGCCTCGCGCGCTGCCGCTCCATCGGCTTGCATCGGTGCCTCGCCGACAGCGGCACAGCCTGCCAGCATGGCAGCACAGGCAAGAAGCGCGGCGTGTAGCGGGGCTTTCTGCATCTTCATCTCCATTCGGTTACCGGCTGTCGTTCAGAACTCAGCGCGGATGTTCCCGTAAGATCGCGCCTGATCGCGCGTTACATGTTCAAGTCGTAAGCCAGCTTGCTGTCGGCGCACGCCGGGCGGATCATTGCCGAAGATGTTCGCTACATCCAGCACGAATGTGATGCCTCGGTTATCGAGCCACGCGGAATCTTCGATATCGCGCGGCAAGGTGCCTTTTGGCCGAACAAACTGCCCGACGACATGCCGTGATGCGGCGCCTGATCTTCACGGTTGCCCCCGCGCAAGGGTTGGCCCATTCATGTTCCGTGCTCTCACAGAAGACCCGTTACGCCATTCGCGCCATACAGCACCTGGCCGATCATCACGGCAAGGGACCGGTGCGGCTTGCCGATATTGCGGCTGCCCAGAATATTCCGCCGAACTTCCTCACGACCATCCTGTCCGAGCTGACCCGATACGGCATCGTGGCTTCGATGCGGGGGAAGGAGGGCGGCTACTGGCTGTCGGTGCCTCCGATCGACATTACCTACGGCGACCTTATCCGCGTCATGCGGGGATCGCTCGCGCTGGTTCCCTGCGCCAGCCGCTTCGCGCACGAGAAATGCCGCAACTGCCTGGAAGAGGGTGAATGCCGCACGCGGGCCCTGATGCTGCAGGTCCGCGATCGCACGGCTGAATTGCTCGATTCCGTTCGATTGTCCGACCCGATCCAGCTTGTTCCGGCCTTCGCCGAGAGCGATGAAGCCCAGCTTTCTGCCCCAAATGGCTAATTTGCGCCCCGGCTATCGCAAAGCCTATTGTCAACCAAATCAGTTGAGATAAATTGGGGGCATCGTGGCATCCCGCTACGCAAGCCAAGGAGACGCCCCATGGGTGCCCCTTTTACACGCCTTCAGCCTTCCCAGCGCGCCCAGCTTCCCGAGCATCTGCGGCATATCGCGGACGCTCTCGACCGGCTGCAATATGGTGTCATCCAGCTGACCGTTCACGACGGCAAGCTGATGCAGTTGGACGTTACCGAGCGGAAGCGCTTCGCCTGAATCGGCCACCGGCAATACAGCCGGACCCCCCAGCAAAGATCAGACCGGACCACCGGATGCATCTCTCTTTTTCCGAAAGCGAGAGACTATGTATCCAAGGTACCGTTCGCCCATAGC
>JAPYSD010000147.1 GCA_029936705.1 Croceicoccus sp.
GATGAACTGGTGTTGGCGAGATCATCCAAACTAGGTGAGTTGGGTCTTTGAGCCTTTGAAGGCTCACAGGTACCAGCGCAGCGTGATCGTGCCACATAGCGAAAATAAAAGGATAATTCTAATAGACCAAAATCATAAGCGCATTGCTTAAGTCGCTTTCAACCCTGCAACATTCTTGTTTTAGTTAAAAATGTTAAGCTTGAGTCTATCTCTTAAAATCTACTAGTAGTAATTTTGGTATGTAGCTGCTATTATTGCCCTATGCGAATAGTCCAATTTAGGACCAAAAGGGGGCAGTGATGCGCCTTATCTTGCTTATAACCGCGGGGGTTGTTTTATCTGCGCCTGGATGCTCGGATAGTTCCAATAACTCTGCAGATCCGATCATTAAAGCACCGGACGAGCCGTCTCCTAGCCCTACGCCAACTCCGCATGCTCCGACTGAGACTACTGCTGAGGCAACTATCGGGCCTGCAGGCGGCGCCCTTTCGCTGAAAGATATGATCGAAGTAGATATTCCGAGAGGAGTGCTCAGTGAACCTACTTTGGTTCACTTGGAGCTTATGGATACGCCGGACGATGAGGACCTCGAAGCGAACCTCGACCTCTTGGGGGTTAAGAGGATGGAAGACACTTCATTTCGACTAACCTTCGGCAGTTTTGCGCCTGCTGCTGGAACATCGGTAAAAATCTATGCAAGTGATTCCAATTCCAACGACCCTATAGGTGTACTTGCTCTATTTGAGAACGAAGCAGAGGAAGAAGGCCCGTATCCAACTTGGGAATTGGTGGATAGTGCATACCTTCAGGATGATGGCGTTATCACGTTTAACGCCGTAGAAAGTTCATTCTCTAGCGTCGATAGTTCAGGTCGACATTATTCAGATTTCATTTTGGTAGAATCTGAATAAGGAGGTTTGAGGTGAATCGTTTTGCCATCACAGCCGCAAGCTTCGCTATTGCCGCTTCCGGTTCAGCCATCCTGTTATCTCCAGATCAAGCACCCGCAAATGCGCAAGCGACAAATCAATGTCAGGCGGCCAGATTAATATGTCCGGTAGCCGGCGGTTGCACTGTGAACAGTCAGTACCAAAAAAATCGCAAACATCCAGTTACGGGAGTAGTAAGAAATCATTGGGGAGTTGATTATGCAGCATCAAATGGAACAGTCATAATAGCGGCTTCTGAGGGGGTCGTAAGTCGATCATACCTTAGCAGTACGTTAGGAAACGCGATAATTTTGCGTCACGGTGATGGATCGTCGACACTCTATGCACATCTTCTTGAGCGTCAGGCAGCAGAAGGATCGATGGTAGATGCAGGGCAGCAGATCGGATTGGCCGATAGCACAGGCTTGTCTAGCGGCCCTCACCTTCACTTTGAGTACGTCCCGAGTGGGCAAATATTTTCTAATCGCCGAATTGATCCCCATCCTTGCGTGGATCCGGCACCAACGAACTCGGGAAACTTTGTCGGAACATACATTCTAGAAGACTTCGGCGATATAACGCTTAGAAGCGGCAGTCGCGAAAACTGTTACCCGGAGGATTATCTAGGAGAAACCATCGAGGTTCGGAAAGTTGGTTCAGATGGATATGAAACCTATACCGTCGATGATGATGGTCCATGGCGAGTGCCGTTACAGGTAGTAGAAAATGGCAATGCCTTAAGGGGAACGGATATTCGAAGTACAACAGACGGTGGCCAAAAAACCGAAGCCAATATCACTGTGGATGTCGCTTCGACAGGAAGGCTTCTATTGACCTACGACTTTATATTCAGTAGCGAATATGGTGCTTGCAGCGGTATTCAGGAAATCGAAGCCTTTAAGTGATCCATAATCGTTCGCGGTGAATAATTTAGATTTAGAAAGTTGTCCCTCAGAAGGAAAAGATCAGAGACGGCTGATCGCCCCTGATCTTCTCTCGGACTGTTTCTTAAGCCGGTAGGCTCAAATCATCCTGGACAGTCTCGATGGATACGGTTGGCGGACAAGTGTTTTCACCTTCCACACCGACGATCCAGACGGGTAGTGGAACCTCGATACCGGCCACGACCGCGCGCACCATGCCAGGGTCTTCCATCGCTTCATCATCGTAGTAGATGGCGTGGTCGGGATGGCCGCGATAGTCGGTCTCGGCCCACACGGTGTCCTCGTCCATCCATTCTTCTTCGGGACGGGTTTCGGCCGTGACGGATCCGTTCCGATCAATCTTGATGGCGGTCAGGCTCACACATATCTCCTTTCGAGGCATTCAATCTCGTCGATCGCCTGATCGACATTGTCGTTGGTAGGGGCGTTCATATAGACGCACTGGAACCCTTCAAGCAGGCTCGAGCCTCGATTGCGTTCATGAACGAGTAGACGCTGCTGCCCAAGAAGGGACTTGAGCGTCGAACGGGCATAGTCGGGGCCCTCGCCAGCTGTCAGGTCACCGAACACCGGATCAACAGGTTCGTTGATGTAAGGCCGGTCGGTAGGCAGGGCGATGAGCATCTGGTAGCGCCGACCGTCCTGGTCGACGACGACGCGCCACGGGTGTTCGCGCCCCTCGAGGTCAAGGCGCTTGGCAATGCCGATCTTGATCATGGGTCACATACCCCGGCTGGCGTTCATCTGCATCGCCTGCTGCTGGGCAGCGAGGTTGGCAGAGAGCAGTTCGATGTTCTTCTGGACGGAGGGGCCGTTGCGCTTCCAATCGGCCTCGATGACGGCATCGATGCCGCCTTTCGAGCTCATGATGCGCGCAAGCGAGCGCTCGGAGCCGCGAATGGCCTCAGTGCTCCATTCGATGAAGGCCTCCCTGCTCGGCTGGCCGCGGCGCTGCCCGTCGATCTCGAGGAGATTGAGACGGGCGCCCTTGCGGTCCGTCGAGCTGGCCATGGCGATGTAACCGTTGGGACTTGGAAGCGCGTAGACCACTCGGTCGCCGATCGGCGCTGCATAGGCCTTGGTGCCCTCGATCGGCTTCCAGATGGCGCGGGCCTTCTCGGATTCAGGCGCGATTTCGGGAGCCATCGACTTACCATCGATAGCCTTGCGCAGGTTGTTAGCCGCCGCCTGGGCGGTGATCTCGCCATGCATGAGCGTCGAGGCGCCCATGTCGAGCAGCAGGGCCTTCTCGGCCTTCTGCTCGCCGTAGGATCGCGAGCCGCGGCCGATGATCTGCTTGTATTCGCGAAGGCTGGTCGTCTTCTTGCCAAGGAACAGGCCCTTTGCATCGACGTCGAAACCTTCGGAGATCATGTCGACGGACGCGATGCCCTTGAGCTTGCCGGTCTCGAAGTTCTCGAGAATATCGGCATTGGCATTCTTGCCCTTGCCCGAGTGCAGCGTTTCGATCTCGATCCCGAATTCGCGGACTTCCTTGGCGAAAGCCTCGGCTTCCTTGACGGTGTCAAAGAAGGAGAGCGTCGGCACCTGGTCGAAGTTCTTGGCATAGTGCCAGGCCATCGTCTCGTCCCAATTCTCTGGGAGATTGCGGCCGATCTCTGCGCCGATGCCGTCGATGTCCGCACCCTTGTTCCTGCCGCGATGCTCCTGGACGATGTCGGCGACCGTCTTGTTGTTCGCGAGCATTTCGGGCGGGGTCGCCGTGCGCGGAAGGTCGATGAGCCGGGCATTGAGGGCTTCTTCGAAGCTGATCGAATGCACGTCGGCTTTAGCCAGATCGTCGATCAGCTTCGAGCGGTCATCAGGCAGGGTCGCGGAAACAGCGACGATGGAGATGTTCGGATTGGCCTTCTTCAGCGCGGCGATCATATTCTCGTAATCGGAGTTGCCCTTCATCGCGTGATGGCCCTCGTCGACCACTGCGCGGTCATAAGCCTCGATCTTGTCGAGGTTGGCATTGGCGGTCTGGATCGTGGTCGATACGACCTGCCCTGACTGGTCGAGTTTGCCATCGATCCCAAGGCTGGTCACCATGTCGGCACCGGTCCATCGCTCGACGTTCTTGAGCGCCTGCTTGGCAAGGTTCTGGCGGTGGCTGAGAATGATGGTCCTCTCGCCGCGCAGATACCCGTTTTCGGCGACCCGCGAGAACATGCGGCTCTTGCCGGCGCCAGTAGGCGCGTCGATCATCGCGTTGCGGCCCTCGGCCAGGCTCTTTTCTGCACCGAGGATAACGCGTTCTTGTAGTCTCGTTGCTTCGGTCGTCATCGCTTCCCGTTTCCCTGTCTGGCGAGAATGCACTCGCGCGTGCTGGGATATTGTCCCATGCACGCCGAGCGGCTTCAAGCGGTTTTAGGATGAGAAAGCCGATTAAGCAGCTTTCTGGATGGGCTGGCTATTTGCGACGACGCCTTCGAGCGACAGATCGGTGCCGATGGCCAGCTTCTGGATCGCCTCGATCGCCTCGCCCTTGGGAATCTCGAACTCCATGCCGAGCGGCGTATTGATCGAAACGACGCCGAGCCTCGTCAGCATGCCGCGGGTCGAACCGGTCTGTTCCTCGAAAGGAACGTTGAGCCGGTAATCGTTGGCACCCTGAGGCAGATCGACCGACCAGCCGTTGTCGAAGCTGATCGCCGCGCCAAGATCGACCTTCGAGAGCATCCTGGCGATCTGCGTTGGCTTGAAGTTCGACTGCATACCCAGCGCCTGCAGGGTATTGCGGATGTCGTTCTTCGAGATCACGCGGCCCACGATGATCATGCCATCGTCGGTCTTGCAGCGATTGAGGCCGATGGCGCCTTCGGGCATCTTGTCCCAGTTGTAGAGCAGAGAGCCGGAGAGCATGTGGATCTCCGAATACTCCTGCAGGTCGAGACCTTCGACCTCGAGGTTCCAGTAGCGCTCGGCCTCGGCGAGATCGCCCATCACCTTCCAGGGCTCGGAGCGAATAGCTTCGATGGTGCGGGTTTTCGTACCGCCCGGGGTCGTGAGGTCCACAAAGCGGCTTTCGGCGCTTTGCGTGATGCCAAGAGCGATCCTGCCATTCACCTTATGGCGCATGAACACCGCGCGCATGCTCTTTTTGGTGCTTGCGCGTGCGTACATCGAAGCGGCCTGCGAGAACGGCGTCTTGTCGATCTGCTCGTGCCGGCGCAGGCGGTAGTAACGGGTCGTGGAGCCGTTGACATTCTCGATCAGGTTCTCGTCGACAAGCTCGATCGAATTGCCGCGAATGGTCTCGAGGCCCTGGTTGTAGCTGCCGGAGCGGATCGCGCGGGCAATGGCTTCCTCGGTGCGTTCGCGCAGCTCGTTCATAACCTGCTTCTGGAGGCCCGTGGTGAGCGTCGCGAGACGGCTCAGCGCGATATCGAACTTGTCGATTTCCCGGGAATCCATATCGGCGCACAGGTCCGAATATTCCATGCCCTCGATTTCGCCCATCTGGAGCGCGGCAATGAACATCTGCCAGCCTTCGGCCGCATAGCGGCTGTGGAGCGGGATGCGCTGCTCGAAGATCGCGTTGCTCGTCGCGTGCTGGTGACCGCGGCTCAGCGCCCCGAGCTTGGCGATCTTGGCCAGCGTTCGGCTCGCGAAGATCTCTTGTGCGGGAATGTCGTTCCTGATCAGCTTGACGATCGGCGGGATGACCTGGCCGGAGCGATGCGTGCGGCCAATGCCCTGCACGGCGCTTTCGGCGCGGCGCCCGAGTTCCAGCAGGTAGTGGGTGCGGCGGCTCTTGTTCCGCACGTCCTTCGCTGCGTGATAGGAAAGTCCGGTACCGCCAGCACCCAGCGAGAAGACGAGGATCGACTTGCGGCCTTCCTGGAAAGCCGCGACATCAGCGGTTGCTGCGCCTGCCGAGCGATCCTCGGCGATCCATCCTTCGTGTACGCCTGCACGAATTTTCGGAAGCAGCCGGACAGAGCGGCCGGTCATCTCAGCGACCTGGTCGGCACCGAACTCGAGGTAGAGACGGTCAAGCACATCGAGCTCGGTCTTCATTTCGTCGGCGAGTTCGAGAGCCTGATCGCGCAAGGCAACCGCGGAAGCGACTTCGATCGGGTTGCCGTTGGCATCGAGGAGGGGAACCCATTTGTCCTCATCCTCATCCTTTACCATCTTGTGGACCGGGAATTCTGCGAAGATGCGGTCTTTGAAGCGATCGTCGCGGTATTCCTGGCACGAGATCTCGGTCCGACCCTTGAGAGACCGGATGAGGCGGGCCTCGCCGGTCTTGGCGATCTGAATGACCGGCGAATAGCCCTTAGCAAGGTCCTCGTGGATCTGCGTGATGAGCGGATCGACATTGAAGTTCGTCATCAGCTGCTCGATCGTCTCGCGCTGATACGTCGTTTCGCTGTTGAAGCCGCGGGCCTTCTTGTCGTGGCCGGTGCAGTGCGTCCAGGCTTGCTTGCTCAGCTTGTTGTACTTCTTGTAGGCGTTGACCGTCGTGTCGAATGTCACGCGCTGCTTCGGAGTGAGATAGTATTCGATCTCGTCATATTCGACGCCGTCGAACGAGAGCGTACGCGAGCAGTACCGGCCAGCCGCCTTGAGATCGATGCAGATCTGTTCAAGGGCTGCTTCGTCGAGGGAGATCATCTCGTCGGTAAAGTGAGCCTGGCTGTCGAAAGGAGCATTTTCGCCCCAAAGGCCCAAGCGAGGCGCGTAGCCAAGGTTGTAGACGTCGGTCGCCATGGTCGCCGAGGCATAGATGACGCCGCCGCGCGGCAGTGCTTCCTGCAGTTCGACGCCGCGCATGCCCTGCTGGCTCTGGTTGCGGCGGCCGGCGCCCTCGTCGTGCTTGTCCTCTACGGCGTTGCGCATGTTGTGAGCCTCGTCGAAGACGATGATGCCCTCGAAGACGTCGTCCTCATTGGCCCAGTCGAGCAGACCCTGATAGCGGCGATTATCGCGAATGAGTGCGTAGGTCGTCACGATGACGCCGTCGCGGCTCGGCAGCGGTTCGCGGGCGCTACGGGTACCCTGGAACATGATCTTGCTGGGATCTCCGCCGATCATGTTCCAGGCTTCCATGATGTGATCGACGTGCTTGGAGCGCTCGACGACGATGATGTGGCGGCGCTTCCCGCGAAGCCACTGGTCCATGATGACCGCGCAGAATTCGTTCGTCTTGCCGACACCGGTGCCGTCGCCGATGATGAAGCCGCCCTTCATGACGGAGCCGCCCGGGCCCATCGGGGAGCCTGGCAGGAACTCGGTTACGGCCTGAAGCGCATAGACCACCGTCTCGTACTGGGCGTCAGAAATGAAGCCGCGCTCGATGGCTACCGTCGGAAGGAGCGGCTGGTAGGTCGGTTTCGGATAGGGCGTCGCCGCGAGGGTAGCGGGCTCGATGATCGAGGTCGGGTGACGCGTCAGGCGCGCCGAGAAGACCGTGCTCGGCCGCCAGGGGTCATGAACGGTGTCGAAGATCTCGATATCCTGTGCCTGTTCGGCAGGGCCATAGGCCAGTTCGATGTTTTGCGAGCCGCCCGATGCGCGGACGGATAGTCCGTCGATGACGCGGCAGGCGTCGACAAAGTCGGCTGCATCATGGCTTCCTTTCTGCGAAGCGCCGAGCAGGACGATGGGGATGTCGCGATAAGTCAGGCGGAAGCCGCCTTTCACGCCCTTGGCCATCTCACCGAAAATCACGCCGCGTTCGGTTGCGGCGCCGAAGACATTGGTGCTGCTCTCGATGACGTCGAGACCGCAGGCGCGGGCAAGGTCATCATAGTCGCCGGGCTGGACGGTGGAATCGATCTGGGCCGCCGCACGCGCTGCCAGCAGCATCGCCTCGGCTGTAGCGTCATTTTCCAGGCGGCACAGGAGCGCAATCTTCGAAAAGTTGCGCGCAAGGCTGGCGCCGTCGCTGATCGGGCTCACGAACTTGCGGAACAGGAAGACCGAATGAGCAAGGACGCGGTAGCGGTCGGCAACGTCGATCGGGTCGATGGGCTTCTGGGCGCGGATCTTCGTTAGCTG